>DASVVM010000098.1:0-22167 GCA_036386555.1 Allosphingosinicella sp. | reverse complement strand
CCCCCCCCCCCCCCGCGCGCCGCTGGCCCCTCCACCATGCTTCGCATGGTCCCCCTCCCCATGAGCTTCGCCCACGGGGAGGACTAGGCCCGCGACGCCCTTCACAACCTCACCCCCATCAGCCACGCCAGGGCGCCGCGCGCCGTGTGCATCCTGTTCTCGGCCTGGAGCCAGACCGCGCTCTGTGCGCCGTCGATCACCCCGGCGCTCACCTCCTCGCCGCGGCGGGCCGGCAGGCAATGCAGGAAGCGCGCGTCCGGGCAGCGCTCCATCAGGGCTTCGTCGACCCGGTAGGATTCGAACGCCTTGGCCCGTGCCTGCGATTCTCCGTCCTGGCCCATCGAAACCCAGACGTCTGTATAGACGATATCCACGCCCTCCACCGCTTCAGCGGGATCGGCGACCTGGGTCACATCGGCGGGCAATTCCTTGAGCCCGTAGCCCTCCGGGCTGGCGATCCGAAGCTCCGCTCCGAGCAGCGAGCAGGCTTCGGCGAGCGAGCGGCAGACATTGTTGTCGCCGTCCCCGACATAGGCGATCCGGGCGCCCTCCAGCCGACCGAGCAGCTGCCTGACCGTCAGCAGATCGGCGAGCGCCTGAAGCGGATGCGCCCGGTCGGAGAGCAGGTTGAGCACGGGCTTTCGGGTCGCGGCGGCCATCGCCTCGAGGTCCTTATGGTCCATCACCCGGGCCGCGATCACGGCGTGGTAGCAGGCCAGGGTCCGGGCCACGTCCTCGGCGCTCTCGCGAATGCCGAGGCCGACCTCCTCCTTCTGGATGCAGACGGGATGGCCGCCGAGCTGGATGGTGGCGATCTCCATCGAGTTGCGGGTCCGGGCAGAGGGCTTCTGGAAGACGAGCGCAACGCCCTTGCCGGCCAGCGGCAGGCCGAGGTCGGGAAGCTCCGACAAGGCGAGGATCTCGTCCAGCCCATCGCGTCCCAGGTCGGACACCGTGAGGAGGTGGGTCATCGCGCAAGCCCCAGGTAAACAGTGACAGTATACATTTACCCTCTCCCCTATGAAGCGCGCCGGCGCCGGCGCCGGTCCGGTAAATGTATACTGTCACTGTTTATGAGGCGGCCGGTCACCAGCACTTCTCCCGCTTGACCATGGTCCCGATCCCTTCGTCGGTGAGGAGCTCGATCAGAAGCGCATGGGGCACCCGGCCGTCGATGATGTGCGCCGTGCCGACTCCCGCGTCCACCGCGTCGGCGCAGGCCCGGAGCTTGGGGATCATGCCGGCGCTGACGCTGTCATGCTCGATCCGCCCCCGCAATTCGGCGGAGGTCAGCCGGGGCACCAGGCTGTTCTCGTCGTTCACGTCCTCGAGGAGCCCGGGGGCCGCGGTCAGATAGACGATCTTCTCCGCCGCCATAGCCACGGCGATCGCCCGGGCGGCCTCGTCGGCGTTGACGTTGAAGGGCTGGCCGGTCTCGTCGGCGCCGATGGTCGAGACGACCGGGCTCAATCCCTCGTCGAGAAGCCGCTCGAGCACCGACGCGCGGACATGGCTGACGTCGCCGACGAATCCCAGCGAGGAATCCCGCGGGGTGACGGTCAGAAGCCCCGCATCCTCCCCCGACACGCCTACCGCGACCGGCTCCTCGAGCGCCTCGCGGTTGATCGTCGAGACGAGATCGCGGTTGATCTTGCCGACCAGCACCATCCGGACGATCTCCAGAGTCTCCGAGTCGGTCACCCTGAGGCCGTCGCGGAACTCGGGCTCCTTGCCGACCCGGCGCATCATCGCGTCGACCTGAGGGCCGCCGCCATGGACGAGGACGCAGCGCACCCCGACGCTCCTCAGCAGGAGCACGTCCTGGGCGAGCGCCCGGTCGAGCGCCTCGTCGATCGCCGCCCCGCCCAGCTTCACCACCACCGAGCGGCCGTGGAAGCGCTGGATGTAGGGCAAAGCCTGGACGAGGATCGAGGCGGTCTCGGTGGGGGATCTCATGACTCCAATCCTCCCTGTCCGCGAAGCGGATGGGGAGGGGGACCGTGCGAAGCACGGTGGCGGGGCCGAGCGGGCCCCGTAGCCCCTCCACCACCCTTCGGGTGGTCCCCCTCCCCATCGCCTGCGGCGACGGGGAGGACTGGAGCGGCTATCCTGGGTCCCAACCTCATGACGTCCTCGAATTCTCTTTGATGTAGCCCGGGCCGAGATCGATCCCGATCACCTGCGCCCGGCCGGCGCCGAGGCCGAGCGAGACCTCGATCTCGATCCGCTCGCCCTTCATGTGGCGGGCGACCGCTTCCCCGTCGTGGTCGGCGTTGGTGCCGCCCCTCGACACGATCGTTCCGCCATAGGCGACGACGGCCTTTTCAGCCTCGAAGGCGATCCCGGCCGAGCCGGCGGCGGCAAGCAGCCGGCCCCAATAAGGGTCCCCGCCATACCAGCTGCATTTGACCAGATTGTTCTCGGCGATCCGTTTCGCGGCGATCCGGGCCTCGGAATCGGAGGCCGCGCCGGTGACGGCGAGCGCCACCATCTTGGTCATCCCCTCGGCGTCGCGGGCCATTTGCAAGGTCAGGTCCTCGCAGGCCCTGTGCACGGCGTCGGCGAACTCGGCCATGTCCGGCCGTCCGCGCCGCGCCGAGGCGAGGAGGATGACGGTGTCGTTGGTCGAGGTGGCGCCGTCCACGTTCAACGTGTTGAAGGTCCGGTCCGAGGCATCGCGAAGGATCTGCGTCATCTCCTCTGCGGAGACGTCGGCGTCGGTGGTGAGGAAGGCGAGCATCGTCGCCATGTCGGGCGCGATCATCCCGCAGCCCTTGGCCATCCCGCCCAAGGTGAAGGTCGAGCCCTCGACCAGCACTTCCTTGGCCTTGTGGTCGGTGGTGAGGATCCCGCGCGCGGCGTCGTGCGCTCCGCCCGGGGACAGCTTCTTGGCGATTTTCGGAGTCGCGGCCAGGATCACGTCCATCGGAAGCGGCGTCCCGATGATTCCGGTCGAGCAGACCAGCACTTCCTCCGGCGGCACGCCCAGCGCCGCGGCCGCCGCCCCCGCCATCGCCTCCGCGTCGGCGAGGCCGGCGGCGCCGGTCCCGGCATTGGCGTTGCCGCTGTTGACGACGATCGCGGCCGCCCGTCCGCCGTTCTCGGCGAGGCGCCGTCGTGACAGGACGACCGGAGGCGCGACGAACTTGTTCTGGGTGAACACCGCCGCCGCGGCGACCGGCTTGCGGTCGTCGGTGGCGACGAGAGCCATGTCGAAGCGCCGGCGCTTGATCCCGGCGTGGCAGCCCGCGGCGACGAAACCCTTGGCGGCGGTGACGCTCATGGATAGACTCCCGCGACCGGCAGTCCGGCCGTCTCGTCGAGGCCGAGCATGAGGTTGGCGCATTGAATCATCTGGCCGGCGGCGCCCTTGACCAGATTGTCGAGCGCGGCGATGGCGAGGACACGGCCGGTGCGCTCGTCGTAGCGGGCGGTGAGGTGGACGGCGTTTGAACCCAGGGTCCATTTTGTCGCCGGAGCCCGCTCGGAGACGTGGATGAAGGGCTCACCGGCATAAGCTTCGCGGAGCGCGCCGAGCGGATCGCACGGGCTCTTGGCGAGGGCGTAGCAGGTGGCGAGGATGCCGCGGTTCATCGGCACGAGATGGGGCGTGAACAGGACGGTTCCGCCCAGCGCCATCTCCATTTCCGCGGTGTGGCGGTGGGTGAGGAGGCCGTAGGCGGCGAAGCTCTCGTCGACGCTGTTGAAATGGGTCTCATCCTTGAGGGCCTTGCCGGCTCCGCTGACCCCGGACGCGGCGTCGACGACCAGGGTGCCCGGGTCGACCAGGTCGATGAGCGGCCTCAGTGCCAGAATCGCCGCGGTGGCGTAGCAACCGGCGGCGGCGACGGTCTTCGAGCCGGATATGGGTCCCCTGTTGAGCTCGGGAATGCCGTAGACGAACCGATCGATGAGGTCGGCGGCGCCGTGCGGCTCCCGGTACCAGAGCTGGTAATCCGCGGCGCTGCCGAGGCGGAAATCGGCGCCGAGATCGACGAAGGGCAGGGAGCGGGCGATGACGTCGCGGACCACCGACTGCGACTGGCCGTGGGGAAGGGCGGCGAAGACGAGATCGACGCCCTCGTCAAGCGCCTCGGCTGCATAACTATTCACGAACGCCTCGGGATAAGCCAAGGCGAGATGGGGGTGGACCTTGTCCAGTTTCTGTCCGGCCCGGCTGCTCCCGAACAGCTTCGCCGGCCGCAGGTGCGGGTGCTGGGCGCAAAGCCTCAGCAACTCCGACCCGACGAAGCCCGAGGCTCCAAGGATAGCGACACGAATCATGGGGCTCGGGCCATGCGCCCTAATGCATAATTATGCAATAACCTGCGTTTTATGCATCTCGGCTCAAAGCGGATTCGTCCGGTTCCTGCCTGAACAGATCGATCTTGGGGCGGCGGGAGTGCCTCCTGTGGCGACGCCGCCGGCGGGCCAACGGACGAAGAAGGACGAAAGCCAGGGTGACCGCCACGACGGCCAGTGAGGCGATCACGATCGCCAAGGCATCGGTCCAGACGTCGAGCATCTTCTCGCCTCCCGTGCGGAGCTTAGACCAAGTCCTCAGCCCTTGCCAGAGCGCAGCCTCCACAAGGTGACCCGGCCGTCGTCGCCCGACGCGGCGAGCCAGCGGCCGTCGGGGCTGAAGCCGACATACATGACGTCCTCGGGCATCTTCAGGACCTGGAGCAGGGCGCCGTCCGCCACCCTCCAGAGCTTCACCGGCTCGCCGGTTCCGCCGGCACCGGTGAGACCGTGCCACAGGGTGCCGAGGCCGCTGCGGGCCCGGCCTGCATTGACGAGCCAGCGGCTGTCGGGGCTGAAGGCGAGCTTGTAGGCATGGTTGCCGACCTGGAGCCGGCGTACCGCCTTGCCGTCCGAGGCGCGGCGGACGATTATGGTGGAATCGTCGCCGCCGGTCGCCAGCCAGCGCCCGTCCGGGCTCCAGGCGAGGCCGACCACGGCCTCCTCATGGTCGGCAAGGGTCGCCGAGGCGGCTCCGCTGACCGAATCCCACAATCTTGCCGTCCGATCGAAGCTGCCGCTGGCGAGACGGCGGCCGTCCGGGCTGAAACGGACCTCCCAGACGTTGCGCCCGTGCCCTTCCAGAACCGAGAGGAGCCGCCCGTCGCCCGGGCTCCAGATCCGGATCTTGCCGTCTTCGCCCGCCGCGGCGAGCCGGTCGCCGGCCGGCGCGTAGTCCAGGGACCAGATTGTTCCGCGCGCGCCTTCCAGCCGGCGGACGAGCCGGCCCGTGGCGACCTCCCACAGGAGGATCGCTCCGTCATAGCCCGAAGTCGCAAGCAGACGCCCGTCGGGAGCGAAGGCGGCCGCGGTCGCGCCGCCCGGGTGCCGGAGGCGATGGACGATCTTCAGGCCCGGCATATGGCGGAGCGTCACCAGGCCGGAGGCGCTGGTCGTCGCCAGCAAGCGGCCGTCGGGGCTGAAGGCGGCCTCGCGGCCGGGTCCCGAGTCGTCCCTGAAGCTCGCAGCGGGCTCCGCGTCGACGCGCGGGCCGGTGGCGACGGGCTGAGGGGCGCCGCCGCAGCCGGCGACGAGCAGGATTGCGAAGAGGGGAGCGAGGCGCTTCACGCGTCCCGCTTAGCAGAAAGCTCAGCCCTGTGCGGAACCGATCGACGGGTCGAGGACGAAGGCCCCGGTCTCGACCGGCGCGCCGCCGCCCCACGGCGGCGCGCCGGTTGCCGCCCCCGCGGCAAGCAGAAAGAAGGCTACGAGCAGGAACAGCGCGGTGCCGATGACTCCGCGGGAGGCGGTCAAGGGCAGCTTTGCGGATCCGTCCTGCGCCGAGTTCCGGGTCTGGAAAGCCGCGACTGTCGCCATCGTCCCGCTCCTGTTCGAATTGCCTTCAGGATAGGCCCCCGGGGCGGCGCTCCGCCACCAGCATTAAAGCCAAGTTTCGGCACATTTGGCGGGCGGCGGGCGGCTGGCCGGGGGTGCCGCGTGCGGATATGTGCGGTAATGTACGGGACCAAAGCGAGGTTCGACGATCCCGATGCGGCTACCGCCTGTGACGAAGGGTCCAATCCGAGTCGGAGTCGGCGGCTGGGATTACGATCCTTGGCGGGAGTCCTACTATCCGCCGAAGCTGCCCAAGTCGAAGCAGCTCGGCCATATGGCCGGCAGGCTGACCGCGGTCGAGATCAACGCGACCTATTACAAGCTTCAGAGGCCCGAGCTGTTCGAGCGCTGGGCCAGGGCCGCGCCGGAGGGCTTCCGGTTCGCGATCAAGGGCTCGCGCTTCTGCTCCAACCGCAAGGTGCTGGGCGACGCGGGCGAGGCGGTGGAGCGCTTTTTCGGGCAGGGGTTGGCCGAGCTCGGCGACAGGCTCGGCCCGATCCTGTGGCAGTTCATGGCGACGAAGAGATTCGAGCCGGACGATTTTCGCGCTTTCCTGGCCCTCTTGCCGCGCAAGGTGGCGGGGGTCCCGCTTCGCCATGTGGTGGAGCCCAGGCACGAAAGCTTCCGGGACAAGGCATTCGTCGCGATGGCGCGGGCGGCGAAGGTGGCGATCGCCTTCGCCGATTGCGGGGAATTCCCCTGCATCGCGGATCTGTCCGGCAATCTGGCTTATGCCCGGCTCCAGCGCAGCAGGGCGGAGGTGGCGACGGGATATCCGCCCGCCGAGCTGGATCGCTGGGCGGAGGTCGCGCGAGGCTGGGCGCGGGGGGAAAGTCCGGTGGGCTTTCCCTACGTCGCAAAGCCGGCGAAGCCCCGGGCGCGCGAGGTCTACGTCTTCTTCATCTCGGGCGCGAAGGAGCGCAATCCGGCGGCGGAAGCGCTGATCGGGCGCCTCTCTTAGTCCTCCCCAAGCTTGCTTGGGGAGGGGGACCACCCGCAGGGTGGTGGAGGGGTAGCTGGCGAGGCTTCCGCATTTACCCCTCCACCATGCTTCGCATGGTCCCCCTCCCCATCGCCTTCGGCGACAGGGAGGATTAGATGGCCTCATGAACCCGCTTTTCGCGAACATGCAGATCAACGTCTTCAGTCGGATGTCGGCGCTGGCTCTCGAGCATGGAGCGGTCAATCTCGGCCAGGGCTTCCCCGATTTCGGCTGGCCGGACGACGTCGTCGCCCGGGCCGCCGAGGCTTTGATCTCGGGCTCCAACCAATATGCGCCGATGCCCGGCCTGCCCGAGCTTCGCAATGCCGTCGCCGACCATTATCGGACGCACCAGGGGCTGGAGACCGGAGCCGATTCGGTCGTCGTCACTTCGGGCGCGACGGAGGCGCTGGCGGCGTCGCTGATGGCGCTGATCGAGCCGGGCGACGAGGTCCTGCTCTTCCAGCCGCTCTACGACGCCTATCTGCCGCTGGTGCTTCGCGCCGGCGGTGTGCCGCGATTCGTCCGGCTGGCGCCTCCGGACTGGCGGATAAGCCAGCAGGCTCTGGCCGGCGCCTTCACCGACAGGACCCGGCTCGTCATCTTCAACAACCCCCACAATCCCTCCTCGCGCGTGTTCGGCCGGGACGAACTGGGGCGGCTCGCCCGGGCCTGCGTCCGCCACGATTCGATCGCTCTGACCGACGAGGTCTGGGAGCATGTCGTCTTCGACGGCGGCGAGCATCTGCCGCTGGCGAGCTTCCCCGGAATGGCGGAGCGGACCGTCAAGGTGGGCTCCGCGGGCAAGATCTTCTCGCTGACCGGCTGGAAGGTCGGCTGGGTGGTCGCGCCGCCGGCCCTGGCGGGGCCGATCTCCAGGGCCCACCAGTTCATCGCCTTCGCGACCCCGCCCAATCTGCAGGCGGCGGTGGCTCACGGGCTGGGCAAGGAAGCGGGCTGGTTCGAGGGCATGCGGCGCGATTTCGCCGGGGCTCGGGACGTCCTGGTGGCGGGGCTCCGGGAAGCGGGGTTCGCCGCGCTTGCGGCGGAAGGGACCTATTTCGTCGGGGTCGACTTGCCGGAGTCGGGGATCGACGCGGACGACGTCACCTTCTGCGAGCGCGCCGTGCGCGAGGCGGGAGTGGCGGCGATCCCGCTCTCCGCTTTCTATGCCGAGGATCCGGTGACGACGGTCGTCCGTCTGTGCTTCGCGAAGAAGCCCGAGACGTTGACGGCGGGGATCGAGCGGATGGCGAAGGCGAGGGCGCTGTTCACCTGATCGGCGCGCCCCTCCGTCCTTCACCGTTGCGTCGGCAAATAGGCCAGCCTAGCCGATGCGCATGCACATTCGCCCGTTTCGGCCCGAGGACGCTCCAGCGCTCGCACGGATCTTCCACGCCGCCGTCCAACGGGTCGGGGGGCTTCATTACTCGCTCGAGCAGGTGAACGCCTGGGCGCCTGCCGTGCCGAGCCCGGAAGGCTTTCTCGAGCGGGCAGCGGATAGCCGAACCCTGCTGGTGGCGGCGGACGATGACGATCGGCCGCTGGCCTATGGCGATCTCGAAGCGAACGGCCACATCGATCACCTCTACTGCCGCCCGGATGTCGCCGGAACGGGCGTCGCTTCCGCCCTTTACGACCGGCTGGAAGCGGCGGCCAGGGATTGCGGGATCGCACGCCTCCACGTCGAAGCGAGCGAACCGGCCCGGCGGTTTTTCCTTCGGAAGAGCTTCATCCTGCTTCACCGCCGCGACTTCACCCTGGGCCGCATCGCCATGCACAATTTCGCCATGGAAAAGCGGCTTGGCGCCTGAGGGCGCGCTCGATCGCACTTGCCAATGCAGGGGAGGATTGAACGCGGTCGCCCCGTGCCCCTAGAGCGATATCATGACCGACTTCTACCGAATCCGCCGCCTGCCGCCCTACGTCTTCGCCGAAGTGAATGCGATGAAGGCGGTAGCCCGGGCGCGGGGGGAGGATGTCGTAGACCTCGGCATGGGCAATCCGGACGGAGCGCCTCCGCCGCATGTGATCGAGAAGCTGGCCGAGGTGGCGCGCAACCCGCGGGCGCATCGTTATTCGGCGTCGCGGGGGATCGCGGGGCTGAGGAAGGCTCAGGCGGCTTATTATGCGCGCCGCTTCGGGGTGGAGGTCGATCCCGAGCGGGAGGTGATCGTCACCCTGGGATCGAAGGAGGGGCTCGCCAACCTCGCCCAGGCGATCACCGCTCCCGGCGACGTCGTCCTGGCGCCCAACCCTTCCTACCCGATCCACCAGTTCGGATTCATCATCGCGGGTGCCGCCATCCGCTCGATCCCGGCGGCGCCCGGGCCGGCCTTCTTCGACAGCCTCGAGAAAGCGGTCCGGTTCACCGTGCCCAAGCCCAAGGTGCTGGTGATCGGCTATCCGTCCAACCCCACCGCCTATACCGCCGACCTGCCCTTCTACGAGGCCGTCGTCGCGTTCGCCCGGGAACACGATCTGTGGGTGATCAGCGACCTCGCTTATGCGGAAATCTATTTCGGCGAGACGCCAACGCCGTCGATCCTGCAGGTGCCGGGCGCGAAGGACGTCGCGGTCGAGTTCACCTCGATGTCCAAGACCTATTCGATGGCGGGGTGGCGAATGGGCTTCGCGGTCGGCAATGCGGAGCTGGTCGCTGCCCTCGGCCGGGTCAAATCCTATCTCGATTACGGGGCCTTCACCCCGATCCAGGCCGCGGCGACGGCGGCGCTCAACGGGCCGCAGGACATTATCGAGGCGAACCGGCGCCTGTACAAGGCGCGGCGCGACTGCCTGGTCGAGTGCTTCGGCCGGGCGGGATGGGAGATACCGCCGCCCGCGGCCAGCATGTTCGCCTGGGCTCCGATCCCGGAGGCCTATCGGGCCCTGGGTTCGATGGAATTCGCCAAGCGGCTGCTGGCGGAGGCGCATGTCGCGGTGAGCCCGGGGGTAGGCTTCGGCGAGGAAGGCGAGGGGTTCGTTCGGATCGCTTTGGTCGAGAACGAGCAGCGCATCCGCCAGGCCGCACGCGGGGTGAAGAGGTTCCTGGCGGGAGGGTAAGAAATTCCTCCCCCGGATTTCCAGGGGAGGCAAATGCCGGGGAGGCATTTCGGGAGGGCACGGCTCCCTTTCGCGGCTAAACTATTGTAAGCTTCCGATTCGGCGCTGCCGACCGGATAGCTGAGAGGGAGTAGGATCATGGGTTTGACGCGGATCGTCACGATCGCTGCCCTGGCCGTGGGACTGGGCGCGCTGGGGACGGCGCCTGCCGTCGCGGGCGACGCCACCGAAAAGCCCAAACTGGCCAAGGACGATCCCAGCCGCAGGGTCTGCAAGAACGTGGTGCGGGTCGGGACTCGCTTGAGCACCCGGATCTGCCGCACCGAGGCGGAATGGGCCAGAAGCAGGGACAAAACGCAGGATGCCCATCTGAATTCGCTGCTGAAAGACCATACGACATACGCCAAGTGAGCGCCGGGCGCCCGGACTGATCGGTCAACCGGCAGCCGCAGCTGCGCTCGTCGGTGGGTGGACGCCAGGACGTCTGCGACCCCTCGATAGAGCTCGATTGAGACGCGCGCGCGCAGCAGGCCGCAGGACATTATCGAGGCGAACCGGCGTCGGTCGGAAACGCGCAGCTGGGCTCCCCTTTGCGGCTAAACTCTTGTAAGGTCCGGATTCGGCGCTGCCGACCGGATGGCTGAAAGGGAGTGGGTTATGGGTTTGACGCGGATTGTCACGATCGCGGCGCTGGCGATGGGGCTGGGCGCGCTCGGCACGGCACCCGCGGTCGCCGGCGATGAGGCGAAGGAGCCGAAACTGGGCAAGGACGACCCCGGCCGGAGGGTCTGCAAGAATATCGTGAAGGTCGGGACTCGCTTGAGCACCCGGGTCTGCCGCACTCAGGCGGATTGGGCCTTGAGCATGGACAAAGCGCAGGATGGCCAATTGCAGTCGCTGCTGAAGGACCATACGACATTGGAGAAGGGCCTCGGTCCCATGTAGGGCGGCGGGTGCCTGATCCCATCCGGCACCCGCCGACCGAAGCCGTCCTCGTCAGTTGGACGCCAGGACGTTGGTCACTCCGCGATAGAGCGCGGTGGAGACGAGCGCGCGCAGCGATTGAAGCTCGACCGTCAGCTCTTCGCCCGGCTTCGTGCAAGGCTCGACATAGGCCGCAAGCCGCCTGGCCGCGCGCACTTCGGCATCGCTGCCGGGCTCGCTGAGGGTCAGGTCCCGCGCCGCCCCGGGGTTTCGTGCCGCCACGCAGAGGGCGAAATCCTCCGAAACGTTGAGCGGCTTCAGGGTCGACAGGCTCGCGGCGAGGCGGGCGGGATCGGTCCTTTGGATGTCGGCCCGGAGGAAATGTTCGGCGAGGCTGCCGACCATGCCCGACGTCCGTACCGTGACGTCGACCTCATCCTGACCTCGAATGCACGAATCCTTGCCGCTCATCGCCTGCGCGGCGAGACTGGCCTGGTCGGCGCTGAGGTAGGGCTGGGCGAGCGTGTTGCGCGCCCAGCGAGGCCGAGCCTTGGCCAGGCATGCCGACAGCTCCCTCAAGGTCTTCCTCTCCGCAGCGGAATCGGGGCTCTCGTGGAGCGGCACCGGCGGCGCGGGCGATTGCGCGTGGATTGGCGCGGCGCATACGGTGAGCAAAGCCGCGAGATAGAGCTTGGCCATTAGGCAGTCCTCCGCTTCGATTCCCGGCCATGATGCGCGATTCCAGGCCGAAACGATAGGGCGATCCTATCGGGCGTCTTCATCAGGCAAGGGCGCGGCGGATTCGGTCTCGGCGGCCCGAGTGCCGTCCGCCTCCGGCTTGAACATGGAGCGGTCGGACAGCCATCCCGCGGCCTGGTCGGAGAACATTCCGGCGAGGATCCCGATGCCGCCATAAGCGATGAGGTTCTGTGCGCTTCCGCTCGCGTTCGGGCCGGCGAGGACGGCGACCCCGCTGAACATCAGCACGAAGACTCCAAGGGCGATGAGGCCACCGAGCAGGATCCGGCCGAAATAGGATTTGGTCCGGGTGAACTTGTAGCGGTTGTCGGGGTAGACGAAGAGGATGAGGGTGATGAGAAGGGCTCCGAACAGGCCGGATACGGTGGCGAGGAGGATCCCAGTCAGGGCGGGGGGCACGTAGACGAGCTGACTGGCCAGTGGCCACCGGCTGTCCTCGAACACCTTGAGGACGGCGATGATGTCGCCGGAACGGGCGGCGGCCTCGGTCTGCTTGTTTATGTCGTTGCGCTCGGCGAGTAGCAGATCGAGGCGGTCCTGGATGTCGTCGGCGTCGCGCTTGAGGCCGGCCGAGTCGTCCAGCGACTTCTGGACGGCGCGCTGGCCTGCGAGGACGTCGGCGGCGACCGGGGAGATGGCGGGATTGGCCTCGCCCCGCTCGGACGCGCAATGCTGGGTCGCCACCGCCATCGAGACCAGCTCGGCGGGCGTCGGCGGAGCTTCGGGCGCGGGCGGGGCAGGGCAGCCGGCGGCGGTGAGTCGGGCGAGGTCCTCGGCGAGGTCCGCCGCCTCCGCGGTCAGGGTCCGGTTGGCCGACTGGAGCCGGTCGTTGGCGGCGCGAAGCTGGGCGGTCGACTGCTTGATCGCCTCGCTGTTCTCGCCGACCACCTGCTTCAGGCTCTCACGGCCGAAATAATAGCGCACCGCGACGCTGTAATCGTAGCCGACCGCCTCCTTGGTGAGGGCGTCGTCGACCTTCTGCTGCGCGGTGGCGACGAGCAGGACGACGATGAAGGCGTAGGTGACGAGGATCGCAACGAGGGTGCGCGCGGTCCAGTGGGCGACCTTCTTCATCGCCCTGACGCGGTTCGCGGGCTCCGCCGTTGCTGTGGCCATGTCGTTTCTCCCCCCGGAGCTGAAGTCATAACCGTAAATCGGTTACGAACGATTGTCGCTGTTAATTCCTCCCCCGGATTCCGGGGGAGGGGGACCATGCGAAGCATGGTGGAGGGGTAATCGCGCAGGCCTCGCCAGTTACCCCTCCACCACCCTTCGGGTGGTCCCCCTCCCCGGCAAATGCCGGGGAGGATTTAAGTCAATCGTCCTTGCCGAGGATGTGGCGGAGAATCCGGCCGCCATATTTGCGGACGTCCTTGTCGGTGATCATGACCGGCTGCGGGCAGGCGATCATGCAGCTGTTGTAGGTCGTCCGGGCGCGCGGGAGCTCGCCGGGGAGCAGGTTCTCGGGCTCGCCGGGGAGGCGCTGGTCGGGGAAGGGGACCCGGTTGGGATCGGGGCCGCGCCGGCCGCAGACCACGATGTCTCCGCCCGCTTCGTCGCGGCGGCAGGGGAGGGTGCCGACCGCTTCGCGAACCGAGTCCTGCTGGACCTCGATGGCGCGCTCCGCAGTGAGCGGGGCTTCGGGCGCGAGAGCGAGGGCGGGCGCGGCTGCGAAGGCCGTGAGCAGGGGGATCGCCCAACGACTTGCGCGCAATCCCGTCATTCCTTTTCCTTCAGGGCCGCCTTCACCACGGTTTGCGCGATGTAGAGGGCGATTCCGAGGATCGGGAGGCCGCCGCTGCATCGCGGGTTGCGGCCAACGGTGGTGCATTTCTGGTCGCTAAGGGCGAGGGCTTCGCTTGGCACGGCGGGCTCGCCGCCGATGCGCGCGCCGGGCTCGGGCGGGACCGGGAGCGGCAGCCGGTCGGGGTCGGGCCCCTGGCGGCCGCAGACGACGATCTCGGCCGCGTCGCGGTCGCAGTCGAGGCCGAGCCCGGAGCGGAGCGAGGATTGCTGACGGGCAAGCGCTTCCTCGGCGCTGAGCGGCGGCGCCGCGACCGCGGGAGCCGGTACCAAAGCGGCGGCCGCCATCGCCAGTCCGAGCTTCGCCATCGCGCCCACTCCAGTGCCTGGGGCCAAGCTGTTGGAGGAAAACGGCTTAATTATGGCCCCTCGCCGTCATCCCGGCGGAAGCCGGGAGCTCTGGACGAGAAGTCCCGGCGAGTCTCCCCGAGGTCCCGGCTTTCGCCGGGATGACGGGGCCAGGCGGCTCGACAGGGCGGCGGCCCTCGCCTATCGCCGGCGCGACCTAAAAGGGAGGATGATCTTACTCATGGTGAGCGCAAGCCACGTTCTCGACCGGGTATTGGTCCTCGAGATGGTCCGGGTGACCGAAGCGGCCGCGGTCGCGGCCTCGAAGCTGATCGGCCGTGGCGACGAGAAGGCGGCCGACCATGCCGCCGTCGAGGCGATGCGGGCGGCGCTGAACACGCTGGAGATGGACGGCACTGTCGTGATCGGCGAGGGCGAGCGCGACGAGGCGCCGATGCTCTATATCGGCGAGAAGGTCGGAGCGGCGCAGGGCAGCGGTCCCAGGATCGACATCGCCCTCGATCCGCTCGAAGGAACGACGATCACCGCCAAGGGCGCGCCCAACGCGCTCGCCGTGCTTGCGATCGCGGAGGAAGGCGGCCTGCTCAACGCGCCCGACGTCTACATGGAGAAGCTCGCGGTCGGGCCGGGTTACGCCGAGGGCGTGATCGACCTCGCCAGGTCGCCGACCGAGAATATCCGGTCGGTCGCCGCGGCCAAGGGGGTCGACCCTTCCGAGATCATCGTCTGCGTGCTCGACCGGGAGCGGCACCAAGGGCTGATCGCGGAGCTGCGGGGCCTGGGCTGCGGGATCGTGCTCATCCCCGACGGGGACGTCGCGGGGGTGATCGCGGTCACCGATCCCGATACCACGATCGACGTCTATATGGGATCGGGCGGTGCGCCGGAGGGCGTGCTCGCGGCGGCGGCGCTGAGGTGCGTCGGCGGGCAGTTCCAGGGGCGGCTGATCTTCCGCAACGACGATGAGCGAGCCCGGGCGGACAAATGGGGCGTCACCGACCTGGACCGGATCTACAAGCTCGAGGACCTCGCCAAGGGCGACTGCATCTTCGCCGCGACGGGCGTCACCGACGGCTCGCTCCTGGAGGGAGTGAAGCGGCGCAGGAACGCGATCACGACGGACAGCGTGGTGATGCGGGCGTCGACCGGGACCGTGCGCTGGGTGAGGGGCGAGCACCGGCACGAACCCGGGGCCAGGTCCTAAACCCTCCCCACGGAATCGTGGGGAGGATCAAGTTCAGCACAGGCTCAGCGCCTCGCCGTGGAGCGAGATGCTGGCGGGGAGGGTGCCGGCCGGGTCGCCGTCGGCCTGGATGGGGAGCGGGGCGTCGGCCTCCGCTTCCAGCGCGGTGCAGGTGAAGGCGGTGACTCCCGGCAGGGTGCCGACGGACCGGCCCAGCCAAAGCGCGAAGGCGAAGCGGGCGAAGTCGCGGCGCCGGGCGCGGGCGAGAGCGACGACGTGGAGCAGTGGCTCCGCGGTGCTTGCCTCGGGCGCGAAGCTCCATGGGCCCGCGAAATAGCGGCCCTTGGCGACGTAAAAAGCCTCGCAGGCCAGCGACCCTCCCTCCCACTCGAGCCTGATCGGGACCCGGTGCCAGTCCAGCAGCAGGCGGGCGATGGCCCAGGCGTAAGCCAGCCTGCCGATCCGCCGCTTGAGCGGAAGCGAGACCTCGGCGACGGCCCGGCTGTCCGGACCGACGCTGGCGCAGGCGAGGAAGACGGTATCGTTGAGCGAGGCCGGATGGAGGACGGCGCTCTCGTCCTCGGCGAGGAGTCGAAGCGCGTGGCCGGCCGGATCGAGCGGGAAGAGGCGCTCGCGGTGGACGAGGTTGACGGTGCCGGCGGGATAGACGCTGAGCGGCAGCCGGCGTCCGCAGCGCGCCAGCGCCAGGGCGACGTGACGCAGCGTGCCGTCGCCGCCCACCGCGCAGACGTGGCTGGTCTCTTGGCCGACCTCGACCGGGTTGGCCGGGCCGCATTCGGAAAGGAGGACCTTGGCGCCCCGAGCCTCGAAGCCCGACTGGAGCGCCGCGAGCCGGCGCGGGCAATGGCCGCCGGAGGTGCGGTTGTAGAAGAGCTGGACGGTCGGGGTCGCCATTGGGACGGTGTAGCAGGCCAGGGCTAAAGGGCTATTACCGTCATCCCGGCGAAAGCCGGGACCTCGGGCAGGAAGGTCTCGGCGGGTCTCCCCGAGGTCCCGGCTTTCGCCGGGATGGCTTAAGGGGACCTTGATGAGCCTTGCCGTCTTCTTCGCAATCCTGTTCGCCGCCGCGCTCCACGCCGGCTGGAACGCGCTGGTCAAGACCGGGCTGGATCGCTTCTCGTCGATCCTGTTTCTCGGCATCGTGCAAGGGGCGATCGCCCTTCTGCTCCTGCCGTTCTTCGGGCTTCCGGCCCAGGCCGCCTGGCCCTGGGTGCTGGCGGGATCGGCGCTTCACAGCGGCTACAAGCTCGCACTGATCCGGGCCTACGGCCATGGCGACCTCAGCCAGGTCTATCCCTTGTCGCGCGGCGCCGCGCCGCTGATCGTCGCCGTCGCCGGCGCACTGTTCCTCGGCGAGACCCTGGACTTGGCGAGGACCGCGGCTGTGGTCGCGGTCGCGGCGGGAATCATGCTGATGGCGGGGCGGGGCGGCCTCGACCGGGCGGGACTGTCCTGGGCCCTGGTCACTGCGGGGTTCACGGCGGCCTATACGTTGGCCGACGGGGTCGGGGCGAGGCTCGCGGGCTCGCCCTCCGCCTTCATCCTGACCATGATCGTCCTCGACGGAGCGACCATGCTCGCCTGGGGCTTCGCCGCCCGCGGCCCCGCGGGGATCGCCGCAATGCTTCCGGCGTGGCGGCCGGGGGTCGCGGCGGGGGCGATGTCGCTCGCGTCCTACTGGATCGCGATCTGGGCGTTCACCAAGGCGCCGCTGGCGACGGTCGCCGCCCTGCGCGAGACCAGCGTGCTGTTCGCGATGCTGATCGCGGCGTTCTGGCTGAAGGAGGGATTGTCGCCGAGGCGCTGGGTCGCGGCCGGGCTGATCCTTGCGGGAGTCGTCATGATGCGGATTTAGGAAAATCCTCCCCGGCATTTGCCGGAAATCCGGAGGAGGATTTGAACGGCTAGGGCCGCCCCCGCCCCATTGGGGGAGGGCGGAGGCGGCCCATGCCGCGCGCAGGGTCAGCGCGGGAGCGACACGGCGTCGGTGACGTGGATGACGCCGTTGGACTGGAAGACGTCGGCCTGGGTGACGGTGGCGCGCCCGCCTTTCTCGTCGGTCAGGACGACCTTGCCCCCGACCAGACGGGCGGTGAGGGTGCCGCCCTGGACGGTAGCGAGCTTCGCCATTCCGCGGCCGGCCTTGATCTTGCCGACGAGCTGGGCGGCGCTGACCCGGCCCGGGACGACGTGATAGGTGAGGACCGACTGGAGCATCGGCTTGTTCTCGGGCCTGAGCAGCGTGTCGACGGTGCCGGCGGGCAGCTTGCCGAATGCCGCGTTGGTCGGCGCGAACACGGTGAAGGGGCCGGCGCCGGCGAGCGTGTCGACGAGGCCGGCCGCCTTGACCGCGGCGACGAGGGTGGTGTGCGACTTCGACTGGGCGGCGTTCTCGACGATATTGCGCGACGGATACATTGCGGCGCCGCCGACCATCGGGGTCTTGGCGGCGGCGAAGGCGGCCGGCGCGGCGGTTAGGGCCAGGACGGCGGCGAACGGAGTGAATCTACGCATGGGAGACCTCATTGGTAACGGGGGAGGTCCAGCCACTAGGCCTGCGATGGTGGAGGAGCGATACGGACGTAATGCCGTAGCATCCTCCCCGAGCTCGCTCGGGGAGGGGGACCATGCGAAGCATGGTGGAGGGGTAAATGGCGAGGCTTCTGCCGCTACCCCTCCACCACCTTCGGTGGTCCCCCTCCCCATCTGCGATGGGGAGGATTTACAGCCCCGCCTCCACCGCCAGCCGGATCGCGTCGGCGGTGGTTTTCACGCCGAGCTTGTCGAGGAGCAGGGCGCGGTGCATCTTCACGGTCTTCTCCGAGAGACCGAGGCTCCAGGCGATCTGCTTGTTGCGTTGGCCTTCCGCCATTTCTTTGAGGACTTCGCGCTGACGCGGCGAGAGGGTGGCGGCGAGGCCGGCGGCGCGCTGCCGGCGCAAGGCGAGCGGCGCGGCCGAGCCTGGATCCACCTCCACCTGCGAGCCGAGGAACCAGGCGACCTCTCCGTCGGCTCCGAACAAAGGGGCGATGAGGACGGCGTTGCGGAACGCGGTCCCATCCTTCCTGTAGTTAAGGATTTCGGTGAGCGAGGCGCGCGGCTCGCGCAGCGACTGCCGAATTCGCTCCGTGAGCCACGGCTCGGTGTCCGCGCCGGCGAGGAACCGGCAATTGCGGCCGACGATCTCGCCCTCCGCATAGCCGGTGAGGGCGCAGAAGGCGGCGTTGGCGGCGACGATCGGATTGTCGGGGAGCCGGGGGTTGCTGACCACGGTGGCGATCGGGCTCAGGCGGATCGATGCCGCCAGCTCTTCCTCTTCCCGCCTGTCCGCCGCGTCTCCGATCATTGGGCCACGATAAAACATATGTGGATAGAAGCAGAAGGACGATTCACGCGCGACTCGCAATGGGCTAGGCTGGAGCGAAGATGCTCACCAAAGCCCATGTCTGCGGCGTTTCGCGCTCGATTCTCGGCCAGCCCTGGCGCTGGCGGGGGTCGGCGGCCGAGGGGCATGACGAGGACTTCCGGCCGGACGACCTCGTCGACCAGCTGCTGATGGCACGGGGCGTGGGGCGCGAGGCCCTGGAGCGGCACCGGCTTCCGACCCTTCGCAGCTTCATGCCCGATCCGTCGCTGTTCCGCGACATGGACAAGGCGGCCGAGCGGCTCGCCGACGCGGTCGAGGCCGGCGAGTCGGTGACCGTGTTCGGCGATTACGACGTCGACGGTGCGACCTCGGCGGCTTTGCTGGTCCGGCTGCTGCGCGGACTTGGCTCTGAGCCGCGCGCCTATATTCCCGACCGGCTGATGGAGGGATACGGCCCGTCGGGCGAGGCCCTGGTCAGGCTGGCGCGCGAGGGGGCGAGTCTGATCGTCACGGTCGATTGCGGCGCCCAGGCGTTCGAGGCGCTGGCGATGGCGCGCGAGGCCGGGGTGGACGTCATCGTCGTCGACCATCACAAATGCGCGAGCGCGCTTCCGCTCGCATTGGCCCTCGTCAATCCGAACCGCCTCGACGAGGAGCCCGAAGCGGCGGCGCACGGCCATCTCGCCGCGGTGGGAGTCTGCTTCCTGCTCGGTGCGGCCTGCCTGCGAGTGCTGCGCGGCCGCGGCTACTTCGCGATGCGCGAGGAGCCGAAGCTGATCGAGCTCCTCGACCTGGTGGCGCTCGGCACGGTCGCCGACGTCGCCCAGCTTCGGGGCCTCAACCGGGCGTTCGTGACCCAGGGGCTGAAGGTGATGGCGCAGCGGCGAAACCTCGGCCTCGCCGCCCTGATCGACTCGGCCAGGCTGACCCGTGCGCCGACCTGCACGGATCTCGGCTGGGCGCTCGGCCCCCGGATCAATGCCGGCGGACGAGTCGGCAAATCGGACCTCGGGGTCAGGCTTCTGACCACCGACGATCCCGGCGAAGCCGAAGCGATCGCGGCGGAGCTCGACCGTTTGAACGAGGAGCGCCGGGCGATCGAATCTATCGTCTGCGAGGCGGCGGAGAGCCTGTGCGGCGGCCAGGGCAACCGCTCCGTCATCGTCGCTTCGGGCGAGACCTGGCACCCCGGAGTGATCGGGATCGTCGCCGGGCGGCTCAAGGAAAGGTTCGGCCGGCCCGCAATCGTCATCGCCCTGGGCGAGGACGGGCTCGGCAAGGGCTCGGGTCGTTCGATCGGCGGAGTCGATCTCGGAGCCGCGGTGATGGCGGCGAAGGACCTGGGGCTCCTGGTCGCGGGCGGCGGCCATGCCATGGCGGCGGGCCTCACCGTCGAGCGGGGCCGGATCGAGGCGCTTTGCGACTTCCTCGACGAAAGGCTGGCGGCGGACGTGGCGCGGAGCCGCGACGATCGCGCCCTGTTTCTCGACGCCGTGCTCGCTCCGGGCGGAATCTGCCCCGGCCTGTGCGACGCGCTCGAAGGGGGCGGGCCCTATGGCGTGGGCTGGCCGGCGCCCCGGGTGGCGGCTGGACCGGTCCGGGTGATCAAGGCGGACGTGGTCGGCAACGGCCATTTGCGGCTGATCGTCGCCGGCGACGACGGGCGGCGGATCAAGGCGATCGCCTTCCGGATGGCCATGAGCCCGCTCGGCGAGGCGATGCTGGCGGCCCCGCCGCACCGCAAATTGTGGGTGGCAGGCCGGGTCAAGAAGGACGAATGGGAAGGCCACGTCGGCGCCGAGCTTCACCTCGAGGACGCGGCGTGGTGCGATTGAAGACCTTTGCAAAGGGTAGCTGGCGGCGACCCCCGGCCGATTGACGCGGACCGCCGCGCCACTTAAGTGCCGCGCTTCCGCCACTGGCCCCATCGTCTAGCGGTCTAGGACGTCGCCCTTTCACGGCGAAAACACGGGTTCGAGTCCCGTTGGGGTCACCAAGGCGCTGAAAAGCTTAGGCTTTTCAGAAAGTTGGCCGAAATCAGTAGCTTCTAAGCCGCCCGGTGGTACAAAAGGGTGGTACAAAATGAGGTTGCGATTGCCGGGGCCAACTACCCATCCAAGGTCATCCAATCTCTGGTTCCGAATGACGGTGCCGGAGCGGTTGCGCGCGAGGGTCGGCAAGCGCGAGATCAAATTATCGCTCGAAACTTCCGATCCTCAAGAAGCAAAGATCCGCCAAGCGAGAGAGCAGGCGAGGTGGCGCTCCTACTTCAAGGGGCTCGAGGCGGAGATCGAGCGCGACGCCGTTGCGACGGCTCCCGCCGTCGTGGACGCATTTCTGGAGGAGATGGGCCGGCGCAACGGGGCGCTGGCGAACGTCATCTTCGGGTTCCAGACGACGATTTCGATGCGGCTCTTCATCGCATGGGGGCGGGACGAGTTCAGCCAGCGCCGTGCGGACCGGGCGTTCGCATTCATGCCTGCCCGGAAAGCCTGGCGAGGCGCCGATTTCAGCGACCTGGCCGACATCATCCCCGATGAGGAGCGCGATGCTCTGCTGGCGCGAATCGACCTGCTTCACCGGCATCCTGACACGCAAGGAGCCGGCTTTGCCGAGGCGCTCGGCTGGCTGCTGCAGGCGAAGAAATGGGATGTCGTTCGAATCGAGGTGATGCTGATCGAGGACCAAGCGGGGATTGGCATCCCGCCCGGGACGGCTCTCTTCGACGCGGTTGCCGAGCACCTGCTCCGCCGGCTGGTGGAATATTCCCACCCCGACCGCGAGGCGCTCATCGACTTGCTTGCGCCGGCGACGGTGCCCGTATCTGCACCGCTCCCTCCGATGGTGCCCTCCGGCAGAAAGGCCGGGAGCCAGCGCGCCGGCAAAGGGTCGCGACCGTTGTCGGAAGGCTATGCGCATTGGGTGCAGCTTCGCGCGCCGCGGCCGCAGAGCGAGCTGGAGGCGAAGCGGGCAATCGATCGCTTCATCGCCCTCAACGGCGACCTGCCCGTCGAGCGGATCACCCGCGATCTCCTTCTCGATTATCGCGACTTCATCAGCCGAATGCCGACGAACCTGAACATGGACAAGCTGAAGGCCTCCCGCCTCGGCTTCCGGGCTGCGGTCGAGAAAGCGCTCGAGCAGGCGGGCGGCGACGAAGCGCGGACGCTTTCGCCCGGCGCCATAAAGAAAGATATGGGCGCCTTGGGGGCCGTCCTGACCCTTCTGAGGAACGAGGGGTGGATCCCGGACAATGTCTCGGCGGGCATCTCCGTCCCCGGCTACTCGAAGACGCGCCGCAGCCAGAGGACGCCGCGGCTGCCGCTCCGGCCGTCGATGATGGAAAAGCTTTTCGCCTCGCCGCTCTTCACCGGTTGCGAGGGGCCGACGGACATCAAGCGGACGAGGCCCGGTCATCACGTCTATCAGGACGAGCTCTACTGGAGCTTTCTGTTCGGGGCGACCGCCGGGCCTCGGCTGGAGGAGATCGGCCAGATCCGCCTGGACGACATCGAGGAACAGCGCGGCAAGGACGGCAAGGCGATCGTGGTGATCTACGTGACCGGCACCGGCGCCGACGAGAACATCAAGAACGACGAGTCGGCCCGAGTCATCGTCGTTCATCCACGGCTGCTCGACCTGGGCTTCCAGAAATATGTCGAAGCGCGACGCGCCGCGGGCGCGGATCGGCTCTTCGAACTCAAGCAGTCGGCCACCGGCAAGTGGACGAAGGAGCTGAGCCGTCGGGTCAACCGGTATGTCGACCGGACGGTGACGGATGACCCCCGCTACGTCTTCCACTCGCTCCGCCACGAGTTCAAGGACCGGGCGGAGTGGACGATCTCGACCCGCGTCCACGACCGCATCACCGGCCATTCTCCGGCCACCGTCGGCGGCCGG
>DASVVM010000097.1:0-15365 GCA_036386555.1 Allosphingosinicella sp. | reverse complement strand
AGAGGGGCGACGCCAGCCTCGGCCAATATGGTATGAACCTGCTCCTGATCAAGCTCGCCGTGCGCCATGGCCCCTTCGAGCAGGGCGTCGCGGAGCCGGGCGGCCATCTTGTCGGGGATCGGAAGCGCGGCGATGGCTTCGGCATGGGCGGCGACAAGCTCGGGGAAGCGAAGCAGGCCGTGGAGGACGGAGCGCGCCGTCTCCGGGCTCATTCCGGCGCTGGCCAGGGCCTTGGCCTGGTCCGAGACGGGGCGCTGGGGAACGAACTTCGCGCCTCCGCGAAAGCCTCCCGCGCCGAGCGGCCGCGGCTTCCAGGGCGGGCGAGGGGGCGGAGCGGTCAGAGCGTTGAAGCGGCCGAGTAGCTCGCTTCGATATTGATCGCGGACATGAGGGTCCTGGATCGTCGCGACATGCTCGGAGAGACGATGCCGGAGACCGGCGCGCTGCTCGGGGGTCGAGAGCGGCTCGGCGTTCAGCTCATGGCTCCAGAGCCGGTCGACGAGCGATTCCGGCGCCTCGAGCAGGGTTTCGAGACCCTGTCGGCCTTCGGCGCGGATGAGGTCGTCGGGGTCCTGTCCCGCCGGAAGGGTGGCGAAGCCGAGAGAGCGGCCCGGCCCGACATGGGGCAGCGCGCGCATCAGGGCTCGAACCGCCGCCTTCTGGCCGGCCGCGTCGCCGTCGAAGCAGAAGATCGGGGTAGGGGAGAGCCGCCAGAGCAGTCCGAGCTGTGCCTCCGTCACCGCCGTGCCCAGAGGCGCCACCGCCTCGCCGACACCGGCCTGATCCAGGGCGATCACATCCATCTGGCCTTCCACGACGATCACCCGCTTCGCCTCGCGGCTGGCCGCGGCGGCCTTGTCGATGTTGAACAGGGTGCGGCCCTTGTCGAAGAGGGGCGTGTCCGGGGAGTTGAGATATTTGGGCTCTCCGGCGCCGAGGATCCGAGCGCTGAAGGCGACGACCCGACCGCGCCGGTCGCGGATCGGGAACATGAGCCGCCCGCGGAAGCGGTCGTAGGGCTCGCGCTCGCCCTCGGGGACGACCAGCAGCCCCGCCTCGACCAGCATGTCGTTGCCGAAGCCGTTCAGCGCCGCGCGAAGCTTCCCCCGCGAATCCGGAGCGTAACCGAAGCCGAAGCGGCGGCGGGTCGCTTCGGAAATCCCGCGCTTTTCCAGATAGGCCCGGGCCTCGGCGCCTTCGATGCCCCCCAGCTGCTCCTCGAACCAGCGCTGGGCGGCCTCCATGACGTCGTAGAGTCCGGTTGCCCGCTCGGCCTTCTCCTGGGCGCGCGGGTCGGCCGCCGGCACCTCCATCCCGGCGGCCTCGGCGAGCTCCTTGACCGCGTCCATGAACGGAAGGCCGCGAGCGTCGGTCAGCCATCGGATCGCGTCGCCATGAACGCCGCAGCCGAAGCAATGGTAGAAGCTCTTCTCGTCGTTGACGTAGAAGCTCGGGGTCTTTTCCTTGTGGAACGGGCAGGGGGCCTTCCATTCGCGGCCCGCCTTCTGAAGCTTCACCGTTCGCCCGATGACCGTCGAAAGCGACGTCCGTGCTCTGAGCTCGTCGAGGAATTGAGGAGAAAGGCTCACGGGGTGAGGCTTTCGAACGAAATGGGCCCGAGGGACATGCCCCCAGCCTAGGCGGAAAGCCGGGCCTTTACGAGGCCGCTCGCCTTCGACATGTCCATCGCTCCGGCATGCTTTTCCTTCAGCGCGGCCATCACCTTGCCCATGTCCTTGACCGAGCTCGCGCCGGTCTCGGCGACGATCGAGTCGATCGCGGCCTTCGCCTCCTCCTCGCTCATCTGCCTGGGCAGGAAGCCCTCGATGACCTCGATCTCGGCCGATTCGCCGTCGGCCAGCTCCTGCCGCCCGCCCTGCTCGTAGAGGGCGACCGATTCGCGGCGCTGCTTGATCATCTTCTGCAGGACCTCGGTGACGGTGACGTCGTCGTCGGCGGGCGCGGCTGCCCCGCGTAGCTCGATGTCGCGGTTCTTCAGCGACGACTGGATGAGCCGGAGGGTGGCGGTCCGCGCCTTGTCGCCGCTCTTCATGGCGGTGACGAGCGCGGCCTTGATGTCGTCGCGAATCATGTCTTGTCGGTCTAGAGCCTGATCGTCTGAGGGGGAAGCGCTTCGCGCTTCCGCCGAAGGCGTGAATCAGGCTCCAGATTAGAGTCGCGACCTTGATTCACGTTTCAGGCTGAAACAGCCTGAAACGATCAAGGTCGTGCGTGGGTAAGGCGGGAGGATAGCGCTGCTCGCCGCCTTTTAACAGATTGACGCTGCCGCCCAGCCCCTCTAGCCCACGGCGCTTAGCGACATCGCCGTTTTCCTCGAGGAGTGCCCGCCCCAATGGCCGACGCCAAGCCTTCGCCCGCGCCCGAGGGAGCGACGGGCGTATTGGTCCTGGCCGACGGGAGCGCGATCTGGGGGAGGGGCTTCGGAGCCGAGGGCTCGGCGGTGGGCGAAGTCTGCTTCAACACCGCGATGACCGGCTATCAGGAGGTGATGACCGATCCCTCCTACGCCTCGCAGATCGTCACCTTCACCTTCCCGCACATCGGCAACGTCGGCGCCAATTACGAGGACGTCGAGGCGGACAATCCCTGGGCGCTGGGCTGCGTCGTCCGCCAGGACGTCACCGAGGCGGGCAATTTCCGGGCCGTCCAGACCTTCGACGCCTGGATGAAGGCGAATGGGCGGATCGGGCTTTCGGGGGTCGACACGCGGGCGCTCACCCGCAAGATCCGGGAGGAGGGGGCTCCGAACGGGGTCATAGCCCACGCCGCCGACGGGCAGTTCGACCTCGACGCCCTGCTGGCGCAGGCGCGGGCCTGGCCGGGGCTCGAGGGCATGGACCTGGCGAAGGAGGTCAGCTGCAAGCAGATGTTCCGCTGGTCGGGCGGGGGCTGGAAGCTCGGAGCCGGCTATTCGGAAGGCAACGGGGACGAGACCCGCCCCCATGTCGTCGCCATCGACTACGGCTCCAAGCGCAACATCTTCCGCAACCTCGCCGACGCCGGCGCGCGAGTCACAATCCTCCCGGCCACCGCCACCTTCGAGGAGGTGATGGCCCACAAGCCCGACGGAATCTTCCTCTCCAACGGTCCCGGCGACCCCGCCGCGACCGGCGAATATGCGGTGCCGGTGATCCGCCAGCTGCTGGAGACAAACAAGCCCCTCTTCGGAATCTGCCTCGGCCACCAGCTCCTCGGCCTCGCCGTCGGCGCGAAGACCGTGAAGATGCACCAGGGCCACCGCGGCGCGAACCACCCGGTCAAGCGCCTCGCGGACGGCCGGGTCGAGATCACCAGCATGAACCACGGCTTCGCAGTCGAGACGGAGAGCTTGCCGGAAAATGCCAGGGCGACCCACATCTCGCTGTTCGACGGCAGCCTCGCGGGCCTGGAGCTGACCGACCGTCCCGCGTTCAGCGTGCAATATCATCCGGAGGCGAGCCCCGGGCCGCAGGACAGCGTCTATCTGTTCGGTAAGTTCGTCGAGCGGTTGCGGCCGTGATCCCACTGGACCTCAATGCCCCCTCTCCCCAGCGGGGAGAGGGTTGGGGTGAGGGGGCTCTGAGTCGGAAGGAATCGTCGGAGGCCGAGCCCCCTCACCCTACCCTCTCCCCAGGGGGAGAGGGGGAGTTTGAGGTAGCCTCCCCATGGAGAGAGAAGTCATTCGGGTCTGTTGCGGGCGAGCAGGAGTTCGTGACGGATGGCTTCCAACACGGCGTATGTGTCTCCGAGGACCTCATGGTTCCAGAACCGAAGGACCCGGTAGCCGTAAGCCTCGATCACGGCCGTCCTCGCCGCGTCTCGCTCCGCATCGTGCTGGCCCCCGTCGAGCTCCACGGTGAGCCGCGCCGTCCGACAGGCGAAGTCGGCGATGTAGCGGTCGATCTGGAAATGGCGGACGAACTTCTCCCCTTCGAGGCGGCGGCCGCGGAGATAGTACGAGAGGCGCTCTTCGGCTTCGGTCTGATTGGCTCGAAGCTTGCGCGCGATCGGAGTCAGGCATTTCCTTCCCACGTGAGAACCCCCTCACCCAACCCTCTCCCCGCCGCGGAGAGGGCTATTGAGCGGCACCGGCCCTTTACCCCCTCTCCCCGGCGGGGAGAGGGTTGGGGTGAGGGGGCCCGGCGCTTCTCCAGCCATTTGCGAATTTCGAACAATCTTTCTGAAAGAGTCAACTGAAACCAATGCCCCGCCGAACCGACATCTCCTCCATCCTCATCATCGGCGCCGGCCCGATCGTCATCGGTCAGGCGGCGGAGTTCGATTATTCGGGGACTCAGGCGGCGAAGACGCTGAAGGCGGAGGGGTATCGGATCGTGCTGGTCAATTCGAACCCGGCGACGATCATGACCGATCCGGAGCTGGCCGACGCCACCTATGTCGAGCCGATCACGCCCGAGTTCGTCCGGATGATCATCGAGAAGGAGCGGCCGGACGCGGTGCTTCCGACCATGGGCGGGCAGACGGCGCTGAACACGGCGCTGGCGCTGTGGAAGGACGGCACGCTGGAGAAATACGGCGTCCGGATGATCGGCGCCGACGCCGAGGCGATCGAGAAGGCGGAGGATCGGCTCAAGTTCCGCGACGCCATGTCGAAGATCGGGCTGGAAAGCCCGCGGTCCGCCATCGCCCACAGCCTCGAGGAGGCGGTCCGGGCGCTCGACACGACCGGCCTTCCGGCGATCATCCGGCCGAGCTTCACCCTCGGCGGCACAGGTGGAGGAATCGCCTATAATCGCGAGGAATTCGTAGAGATTGTGACGGGAGGTTTAGACGCCTCGCCGACCACCGAAGTGCTGATCGAGGAATCGGTGCTGGGGTGGAAGGAATATGAGATGGAGGTGGTGCGGGACAAGAATGACAACGCCATCATCGTCTGCTCGATCGAGAATGTGGACCCGATGGGGATCCATACCGGCGATTCGATCACCGTCGCTCCGGCGCTGACGCTGACCGACAAGGAATATCAGATCATGCGCAATGCGAGCATCGCTTGCCTGCGCGAAATCGGCGTCGAAACAGGAGGTTCGAACGTACAGTTCGCAGTCAATCCCGAGAACGGCCGGCTCGTCGTCATCGAGATGAACCCGCGCGTGTCGCGCTCCTCGGCGCTCGCTTCCAAGGCGACCGGCTTCCCGATCGCCAAGGTCGCGGCCAAGCTGGCGGTCGGCTACACTCTGGACGAGATCCAGAACGACATCACGGGCGTGACCCCGGCCAGCTTCGAGCCGACCATCGACTATGTGGTGACCAAGATACCGCGCTTCGCCTTCGAGAAGTTCAAGGGCTCGGACCCCCTGCTGTCGACGGCGATGAAATCGGTCGGCGAGGCGATGGCGATCGGACGTTCGTTCCACGAAAGCCTGCAGAAGGCTTTGAGAAGCCTGGAGATCGGGCTCATCGGTCTCGACGGGGTGCGCGAGCTCTACGGGGCGCCGCGGATCGAGATCGAGGCGGCCCTGGCCCGCCCGACGCCCGACCGGCTGCTCGTCGCCGCCCAGGCGCTCCGCGAAGGCTTCACCGTCGCCGAAATCCACTCGATCGCCAGATACGACAGCTGGTTCCTCGAGCGGCTCAAGGAGATCGTCGATCAGGAGGAGGCGATCTGCCGCGACGGGCTGCCCCGCGACGCCGCGGGCATGCGCCGGCTGAAGGCGATGGGCTTTTCCGACCGCCGGCTCGCCGAGCTCGCTCTAAGGGGCGCGGGGATCCGGGGCGGCGGAGTGAAGACCCGCGCCCGGAGCCACGGCCTCATCCATGACGTCACGAAGATGATGATCGGCGCAACCACCGAGGAGGAGGTTAGGGCGCTTCGCCAGAAGCTCGGAGTCCGCCCGGTCTTCAAGCGCATCGACACCTGCGCGGCCGAGTTCGAGGCGAAGACGCCTTATATGTACTCGACCTACGAGGCGCCGAGCTTCGGCGAGCCCGAAGACGAGAGCAATCCGTCGGACCGGCGCAAGATCGTCATTCTCGGCGGCGGCCCGAACCGGATCGGGCAGGGGATCGAGTTCGACTATTGCTGCTGCCACGCGGCTTACGCCCTCGCCGAGGCCGGCTTCGAGACGATCATGATCAACTGCAACCCGGAGACCGTCTCGACCGATTACGATACGTCAGACCGTCTCTATTTCGAGCCTCTGACCGCGGAGGACGTGCTCGAGATCCTCCATGTCGAGAAGTCGCGGGGCGAGCTGGTCGGGGTGATCGTCCAGTTCGGCGGGCAGACTCCGCTGAAGCTCGCCGCAGCGCTCGAGAAGGAGGGTATCCCGATCCTCGGCACCTCGCCCGACGCCATCGACCTCGCCGAGGACCGCGAGCGCTTCGCGGCGCTGGTCAACAGGCTCGGCCTGAGGCAGCCCGAGAACGGAATCGCGCGGTCGCGGGAGGAGGCGATCGCGGTCGCCGAGCGCATCGGCTATCCGGTGCTGACCCGGCCCTCCTACGTTCTCGGCGGGCGGGCGATGGAGATCGTCGACGGGCCCGCCCAGCTCGACGATTATATCGTCACCGCGGTCCAGGTCTCCGGCGACAGCCCGGTCCTCATCGACAAATATCTTCGCGACGCGATCGAGGTCGACGTCGACGCGATCTGCGACGGCAGCGACGTCGCCATCGCGGGGGTGATGCAGCATATCGAGGAGGCCGGAGTCCACAGCGGCGACAGTGCCTGCTCCCTGCCCCCCTACAGCCTGGAGCCGGGAATCATCGAAGAGATAGAGCGGCAGACCCGGGCGCTGGCGCTGGCGCTGGGCGTGCACGGGCTGATGAACGTCCAGTTCGCGGTCAAGGACGGCCTCGTCTATCTGATCGAGGTCAACCCCCGGGCCAGCCGCACCGTCCCCTTCGTCGCCAAGACCCTCGGCACCCCGATCGCCAAGATCGCCGCCCGGGTGATGGCCGGGGAGCCGCTGATGGGCTTCCTTCCGCTTCGAACCGACGTCGGCCATATCGCCGTCAAGGAGGCGGTCTTCCCATTCGCGCGCTTCCCCGGCATCGATCCCGTCCTCTCGCCGGAGATGAAGTCCACCGGCGAAGTCATGGGAATCGACGCGGATTTTGCCAAAGCCTTCCTGAAATCTCAGCTCGGCGCCGGACTCGATCTTCCGCTCGGCGGGACCCTGTTCGTCTCGGTCAAGGACAGCGACAAGAGCGCGATCACGGCGCCGGTGAGGGCGCTTTGCGAATTGGGCTTCAAGGTCATCGCCACGGGCGGGACCGCCTCCTGGCTCGGCGGCGAGGGGATCGAGGTCAGCCAGGTCAACAAGGTGGCGCAGGGGCGGCCCCATATCGTCGACCGGATCAAGGACGGCGGGGTCGACATCATTTTCAACACGACCGAAGGCTGGCAGAGCCACAAGGACTCGGCTTCGATCAGGGCCTCCGCGCTCATGGCCAAGGTCCCCTACTTCACCACCGCCGCTTCCAGCGCCGCAGTGGTCCGGGCAATCGCGGTGCTCGGGGAGCACAGCCTTGAAGTGAAGTCCCTGCAGGACTATTATTCAGCCTCCAGAGCGTGATCCTGAACAATCGAACACGCAATCAGGGCGTCTTTCCACCCGAAGGCGCCCGAAAGAGAGTTTTTGACGAAAGGTGATGTGGCGATGGCGACGGTCGACAAGATGCCGATGCTGGCCGAGGGCTATGAGAAGCTTCAAACCGAGGTCCGGCACCTGAAGACGGTGGAGCGTCCGTCGGTGATCGAGGCGATCGAAGTGGCGCGCGGCCACGGCGATCTGTCCGAGAATGCGGAATATCACGCCGCCAAGGAGCGCCAGGGCCAGGTGGAGGCGCAGATCGCCGACATCGAGGACCGGCTGAGCCGGGCGATGGTGATCGATCCCAGGAGCCTCAGCGGCGACAAGGTCGTGTTCGGAGCCACCGTCCATTTGCTCGACGAGGACGACAAGCCGGTCACCTATCAGATCGTCGGCCAGACCGAGGCCGACGCCCGTATCGGCCGGATCTCCTACAATTCGCCGCTCGGCCGCGCGCTCATCGGACGCACGATCGGCGAGGAGGTGGAGGTCACCACGCCTTCCGGAGACCGTTATTATTCGATCGAGAAGGTCGAGTTCATCTAGAGGCATGCGCCCGCCCGACGATCTGCGCGCCGCGCCGGTCACACTCGCAATCGCCGCTCTGACGGCCGCCGCCTGGCTGGTCGCCTGGATCGGCGGCTGGCAGGAGCAGGCGGTCGGCATCGGCGGCTTCGTCGCCGCCGAGGCGCTCGCCGGCGGCGGGCCGGTGCCCGGGCCGCTGACTCCGCTGACCGCGACCCTGGTCCATTCCGGCTTCGCCCATATTTTCTTCAACCTGATCATCCTCCTCTTCTGCGGAAGATCGGTCGAGCGGGTCCTCGGCGGCCAGGGCGTGGCGATCCTCTATCTGGTCGGCGCCTATGCGGCGGCGGCGGCCCAATATGCGGTCGGGCCGGCCGAGACCGTGCCGATGGTCGGCGCCAGCGGCGCCATCTCGGCCGTTCTCGGCGCCTATTCCCTGCTCTTCGGCCGCAACAAGGTGAAGGTCGCCCATCACGGCGCGGCGACCTTGCTCAACGCGCTGTGGCTGGGCGCCGCCTGGATCGGAATCCAGATACTGATCGGCTTCACCTTCGAGACGAGCGGCCTCAGGATCGCAATCGCCGCCCATATCGGCGGCTTCCTGGCCGGGCTCCTGCTGGTGAAGCCCCTGCTGCTCCTCAAGTGGCGCGGCGCCTAGCATCCGCATCTCGAAGGCAGGAGCATCGGGAGTCTCTCCTCGCCGGCCGCAGGCCAGTCATTTTTCAACGCAAAGACGCAAAGACGCGAAGAGGTCGTGCCCGGCCGGACGCCCCGCGATTTTCGGAGGGCGCGGAGCGGCTGCCCGCGGCCGGCAGAGAAGTTTCTCGGAGCCTTTGGCCGCCGCTGCTTCGTAGCGTCTTTGCGTCTTTGCGTTGAAAATTGAAGGCCGCTGCGCCTTCGGCTTCGCGGGGGAAGGCCGACCGCGTCCAACCTCCAATTCGCGGGCCCCGGCCATTCGCCCTGGGCCCGTCGAAGCACCTGTCCCCCTCGGCCAGGTAGGAAGCAGGTGCTTCGGCACGCTTAGCGCGAACGGGCGGTCCGGCATCGCCCGTCTCCAAATTCATCTCACAATGTCAAAGAGCCCTGCCGATTCGCGACTCAGCCATCCGAACAATATAAGAACATCAAGTCACGATATCCTTCAGAAAGGTCCGTTTCGGAAGTTGCTTCATCCTAGCCGGCCGCTCGCGCCTTGGTGGCGGGCGCATAAGCGAAGCTCCGGGCGAACTCGGCGATCGAATCCGCGGGGATCGGGCGGCTGATCCCGTAGCCCTGGGCGTGGTGGCAGCCCATTTCGCGGAGCAGCTCCAGGCAGATTTCGTCCTCGACCCCCTCGGCGACGACGGCGAGGCCGAGCTCGTGGGCCATTGCGATGGTGGAGCGCACCAGGATCCGGTCGCGCGGGCCGTCGGCCATGGCGGCGATGAAGCTGCGGTCGATCTTGAGCTCGGTCGCCGGCATCTTCTGCAGGTAGGAGAGCGACGACTGGCCGGTGCCGTAATCGTCGATCGAGACTCCGACTCCGAGCTTGCGCCAGCCGTGGAGGGCCACCACCGCGGCCTCGGGATCGGCCATGGCCGCGGATTCGGTGACCTCGAGAGTGACGCGATCGGCGCGGAAGCCGCTGGCCTCGAGCAGCTGCTCGAGGCGATGCAGAAAGGCGTGATCGTGAAGCAGGGTCGCCGAGATGTTCACCGCCACGCCGAGCGGCTGGCCTTCGTCCCGCCAGGCGGAGGCGTCGGCGAGGGCCTGGGCCATGACGTGAAGGGTGAGGTCGGCCGCCCGCCCATGCTGCTCGATCAGCGGGATGAAGCTGTCGGGTGCCAGCGTCCCGCGCTCGGGATGGTCCCATCGAACCAGCGCCTCGACGGCGTCGATCCGGCCGGAGCGAAGGTCGAGCTTGGGCTGGTAGGCGTTCCACAGCTCGCCGCGGGCCAGAGCCGAATCGAGCTCGGCGAGGAGCGACACGCGCCAGCTCGCCCGTTCGGAATCGCTGGCGGTGAACAATTGCCAGCGATTGCCCCGTTCGGCCGCGTGGAGCGCCGCGAGCCCGGCGTCGGCGCAGAGCTGCCTCGCCGCCGCGCCGGCGCCGCGCGCCGCTCCGAAATGGGTGCGCACCTCGACGCTTCGGCCGGCGGCGAAGGGCGCCCGCATGACCGCGTCGATTGCGTCGAAACGTTCGTCGAGCTCCGCCTGCTCGGGCTCGATCCAGGCGAGGCCGGCCTCGTCGATCCTGTAGATTCGCGCCGCCGACGCGGCGAAGGCGAGCCTTTCGGCGACGGCGTGGACGAGGCTCGAGGTTCCGTCGGGCCCGAGCGCGGAAAGCAGGTCGGCGAAGCCCTCTATCCGCGCGACGGCGATGGTCGCGGCGGGCATTGACCGGCAATCGCCTTCGAGTGCTGCGAGGTTGGGGAGGCCGGTCTTCGCATCCGCCAGGCTGGTCTCGCGGCGGCGCCAGGCGGCCCGGCCCGCGCCGACGGCCGCCGCCGCGACGGCAAGGGCGATGAGCGCCGGGCCAACGGCTATGTCCAGCCCCAGCCGCTCTCCAGCAACGGGAAGGAAAAGGGTCCCGAGTGCGGCCGCGGCGAATCCCGTCGCGATTTCGCGGCCCCGACGCAGCCTGGCGAAGGCCGCCGCAAGGAGCAGGACGAGGGCGAGCGCCCAGCCCGGCCCGACGGGGACCGGCGGAGGACCGTTGAGCAGCGTTTGCGCGGCGAGCCCCTGCGCCACCACGCCGGGGAGGATGCCGTGGCGAGGGAGGGTGTAACGGTCCGCCGTCTCGACGGCGGTCGCCCCGATGAGGATCCTTTTTCCAGCCAGGGCCTCCGGCGGGATCCGCCCCGCCACAAGGTCGACCATGCTGTGACGGGGGATCGACTCAGGATCGATCGAACGGTCGATCAGGAACAGCTCGCCGGCGCCCCCCGGGCGCTCCGCCACCATGCTTGCCAGCGAGGGCCGGGGGACTCCGCCCACCTCCACCGCATAGGGCATGGTTCGAAGCTCGCCATGCGCTTCCGGAATGACGTTGGCCGCGGCAAGGAAGGAGAGGCTCGCCAGCTGAGGCAAGGGCGCGACGTCGGTCCCGGACTCGCGGCGGAAGGTGGGAAGGATGACGCTTCCGCCGGCGCGTCGAAGGGCGTCGGCCAGCGCCTTATCCTGCGCCGGCTCCGACGGGCTCGAAAAATCGACGTCGAAGGCGATGAGCGCGGCCTTGCTTTCGCGCAGGCGATCGATGGCGGTCGCGTGGATGCTCCGCGGCCAGGGCCAGCGCTTGAAGGCGGCGATGCTCCGGGCGTCGATCTCGACGATATGCACCTGGCCGGCGGCGGGCCGCTCGCGCCAGCCGGCGCGCTGGTTCGCCAGCGCCTGGTCCAGACCGTCGGCGGCGTCCGTCCAGAGAATGAGCAGACCCAGGGCGCCGGCCAGAACCAGTGCAAGCCCGCGCCAGCGCTCCGCCAGCGAATGCATGGCTCGGGCCCGCACGGTCAGAATTTGCGCTGCACGCCGAGCCGCAGGCGGTGGCGGTCGGAGCTGAAATAGGGGATCGAGCTCGAAGTCCGGCTGTAGGTGTAGGTGAGGGACGGATGGAGCCCGAGGGCGACCGGGCGCCGGGTCGACAGCCAGCCGCTCGCATAGACCCGCCAGTCCGCCCGGGGATCGGGGTCGAGGATGAGAAAGGCCTCGTCGAAGGTGGTGCGGCTGAGCCCGGCGGTGATTCCAGCCGAGAAATCCGAGTTGAGAAAGGCGCTGAGCCCGCCATAGGCCCCGGCGTCGAGGCTCGAGAAGGAATCGTCGCCCAGCCACTCACGGCGGACATAGACTCCGCCCGAGAAGGACAGGCTGGGATTGAGCACGCTGTCGTACGTGAGATAGAGGCTCGCCTGGCTTCCGCCGAAAGCGTCGCCATAAGCGGAATCGAAGATCCGGGCGTCGATGGCGAGGCGGACGTTGCTCCTCGGGCTCAGCGGATGGCGCCAGTTGCCGCGCAAACCGACGCCCTCGAGCGCCTTCACTCCGCCATACCAGCGCTCGAAAGCGATCAGCTGCAACGACCCCCTGGGAGCGGCGCCCGAGCCGAGCTCGACGCCGGCGGCGACGAGCGCCGAGGCGTCGTCCGAGCGCGGGCCTTCATATTCGAGCGCATAGGCCTCGACATCGACCGCGAGCGCCGCGTCGGCCGAAATGGGGAGCCGAACATTGGCCGCGGCGGAGGTTCCGATCCCGACGCCTGCTTTCTCCCGAAGGTTGGGATCGACCGGGACCGGAAGCGGCCCGTCGCCGAAGTCGATCGGCACCATGCTGAGATTGGTGCCGTTGGTGACGTTGCTGTCGGCGGTCACGCTCATGTCTACGGAGAGCCGGAAATCTTTCTTGCGCTTGGAGGCCGGCGCCGCGGTGGCCGCGGGCGCGGCGACCGCCGGGCGAACCGCCTCCTCCTTGGGCGTGGGCGGATATTGCTCGCCGGGCTCGACCGGGATCGAATTCGCTTCGGAATCGCCGCCGGCGAGCAGCACCGGCCCTTCGTAAGCGGCGACCTCGAGGCGGGGAGGCGCGGCCGCGGCGAGGCAGAACCAGACGACGCACGGGGCCGCCAGCATTATCCCCCGCTCGGCCATCCCCCGTCCGTCTCCCCGCTTTCCGACTAAGAGGCTGGCAGCCTTAGGGGAATTAGGTTGACGAACGGTTAGGGATGAACCGCGGCGAGCACCTCAGATGCAGATGACGAGCAGATTGATCAGCTGACACGAGGGCGCTGGGGCCGGCGGCGGCGCCGGAGCGGGCGCCGGAGCCGGTGCAGGCTGAGGCGGCAGAGTCTCCGGCACGGGGAGAGAACCCGGAGCAGGCGCAGGAGCCGGTGCCGGTGCGGGCGCTGGGGCCGGAGCAGGAGCCGGTTCCGGTGCGGGCGCAGGGGCCGGAGCAGGGGCGGGAGCCGGAGCAGGTGCCGGAGCAGGTTCTGGAGCCGGGGCGGGAGCCGGGGCCGGAGCAGGCGCCGGTTCAGGCGCCCCCGGCGGCGGCGTCTCAGGCGTAGGCGCGGGAGCCGGTGCGGGCGCAGGGGTGGCCGGGTTGGCGGGAGTCGCCGGAATCGCCGGCTCGCCGGGCTGGGGCGCCGCTGGAATCGCGGGCGCGGCAGGATCTGGTGAATTCGGCACGGAAGGCGCCGGCGTGGCCGGCGGAGGTGCCGGGGCGGGCTCGGGAGCCGGGGCCGGAGCGGGCGCCGGAGCCGGGGCCGGAGCCGGAGCGGGCGCAGGAGTCGGAGCCGGGGCGGGCGCTGGAGCCGGTTCGGGAGTGGGGGCAGACGCGGGTGCGGGTGCGGGCGGAGCCGGGGCGGGCGCCGGATCCAGATTGAGCAAGGCGGTCGTCAGCGGCGCGTTCACGACGGGCTCCGCGGCGTTTCCCGGAGCGGCGGCAGCGCCCGTTCCCGGACCGGCGACCGAATCGGCGACCTCGACCGGATCATAGTCGAGCCTGGGGCCGCAGCCGCTTGCACCGTTGTCGGCGCAGGCGCGGGCCGCTTCGGACGCTCCCGCGCCGGCCGCCGTGACCGCGGGCTGCATCTCGATCCGTCCGGGCAGAGCGGCGGCGATCCTTGCCGCCATTCCGGCGTCGACCAGCTGACGGGCCGTGCCGTCCGGAGTTCCGACCTCGACCCGGCCCTCGCTGACCGAGACTTCGGCGCCCTTGCCGTCGGCCGTGACGGTGAAGACCGTGCCTTTGACGAGCGCCACCAGATAAGGCGTCCTGACTCCGAAATGCGGAGTGGCCTTCTTCTCGATCCGGAAGGTGGCGCGGCCCCAATCCTGGAGCATCTGGACGATCCCGCGCTGCTCCGCGGCGGCCGGCAGCCGGATGCGGGTCCTCGCCGCGACGATCACATATTCCTGCCCGCGAACCAGCACCGCCCGGCCGTTGGCGCCGGTGGTGACGATGTCGCCCGGCTGAAGCGCGGCGCCGCGCACCGCGGCGGCAGTGCGGCCGCCATGCTGCACCTGCACTGCTCCCGCGGCTTCGGTCACGCGCCAGTTCGGCACCTGCGCGAAGGCGGAATGGCTCCAGAAGAGCAGCAGGAGGGCAAGGGCGCGCAGGAACATGGCGGATCACCTTCGGCAGCGGCCGCGTGCGGCTCGGGCCCGCCTCGGTAGCGCCGAAAGCTTGCTGCCCTCTCAGCGGGGATGCCTAAAAGGCCGTTAACCGGACGCAGCGTCCCCGGTGGCCTGACGGTCCCCGCGCAGCGTCCGGATCAGCCCGAGCCCGATCAGGACCGCGGCCGAGGCGTAGGAGGCCCAGAGCCACAGCCGGGCCGCCCCGGGGCTCCAACCAGGCCAGAGCAGGGCCAAAGTCGAGATCGTCCACAGGACCGCTCCGATCCGCAGCAGAGGCTGGTAATCGTTGACCCGGAAGGGATGGACGAAGCGGATCGGCGCGAAGCTCGCGACGGCGAGGGCGGCGACGGCGACGGCGCCGGCCACCTCCCCCGGCTGGGCCACGAAGAGGTAGAGGGCGACGACGTTCCACAGCGCCGGGAAGCCGCGGAAATAATTGTCCGGAGTCTTCATGTCGCGGCGGACGAAGACGTAGACGGAGGACAGCAGGATCGCAGCGGCCAAGGGCAGGGCGAGCGCCTGCGGCACCAGGCCGGCCCGGACGATGAAGATCGCGGGCACGAAGACATAGTTCAGATAGTCGACGATGAGGTCGAAGGCCTCACCGTCGATCCGCGGCACATGTTCCTTGACCCTCGCCCATCGCGCCAGGGTGCCGTCGACCCCGTCCACCGCGAGCGCGGCGAGCAGCCAGAGCAAGGCGAGCCGCCATTCGCCCCGCGCGGTCGCCTCGAGCGCGAGGAAGGCGAGGACGACTCCGCTCGCCGTGAACAGGTGGACCAGCCAGGCGGCGGCGATCCGCACTAGGCGCGCTTTTCCCGCTGCTCGCGGCGGTGGTCGAGGTAGCGAAGCAGCATCCCGACGATCGACGTCGCCATTCCCGCCAGCAGGCACAGGAGCAGGATCGGCTCCTGCGACGCGGTCTTGAACGATCCCGCCGCGAGCAGGAACACGCTTAGGATCGAGAGCAGGTAGCCGAAGCCTTTCACGCGAATCACCCCGAGTTGTTTCGGAACCGAACCCGGCAGGGAGGCGGGTGTTCCCGAGCTTCATCCTCCCTGCGGCGAAGCCGTGGGGAGGGGGACCGTGCGAAGCATGGTGGAGGGGTAGATGGCCCGGGCTCGGGGGATCTCGAGCGAACCGCCCAGACCGGGCCAAGTACCCCGCCACCACCCACCCG
>DASVVM010000096.1:0-54392 GCA_036386555.1 Allosphingosinicella sp. | reverse complement strand
GCTTCCTGACCGAGAAGCCCGGCGCTCGAAGCGACCTGGAGGCGCTTGCGGCGCTGGATTCCAACCGCGACCGAAAGATCGACGCCACCGATCTTCGCTTCGGCGAGCTCAAGGTCTGGGTCGATTCGAACCGCAACGGAGTGACCGACGCCGGCGAGCTGAAGACGCTCACCGAGCTGAACATCGCGTCGATCGACCTGGCCTCGACACCGACCCAGCAGAAGGTGAAGGTAGGCGACAACATCCTGCTCGCCACCGGCAGCTTCACCTTGGCCGATGGAACCGTGCGTTCGCTCGGCGACGCCGCTTTGGCGTTCGAGCCGGCGCGCGGCTCGGCATCCTTCGTCGGGGCCGCAGGGGATGCGTTCGATCTGAACCTGCCTGACGGCTTCCGCGACGGGCCGCCATTCCATGGGCCGGCGCGGCTGGCCCGGCCCTTCGAAGCGCAGGAAATGATGGAGGCGCAACTGGAGCTGACTTCGGCGCTTCGGTCCGGCCTCGGCAACAATCGCTTTTCCGTCGGCGCCACCGGCCTTTCCTTCGAGATTCCCGCCGAGATGAACCCGTTCGACTATTTCGCGGATCTGGAGACCGGATTTATCCCCGTTAGCGCGCCGGTGGCGTCCGCACGCGCGCTTGGCCTGCACCGGCAGGACATTCCCGAGATGCAGGTCGCAGCGGACCTCGGCGAGGATGCCCATGTCGCGCCGGGAGCCGGGTCTGGGTCGATCGGGGACCTCCAGGTGGCCCATATGGTGCAGACGATGGCGGCGTTCGGCCGGTCGCAGGGCGAAGCGGAACGCAACAACCGTGATCGCGACATGCCGAGGTTCGACTATTTCGCCTGAGGCGAACGCTACCTGCTTTCTACCGTAGGCCCCCTAGCATCGCCCGCGGCGCTTGAAAAATCCCGACAGATCAGCGGGCAAACGGGGGTTGCACCGTCGGCCTCGCATCGCTAGGGCGTACCAACGTGTTAATACGTTGGAACAAGAAATGCCGGATATTCCTCCCGTAGCGCCGACTCGCGACCCGGGCCTCCTGACCGCCGACCTGTGCAACGCCCTGCTGACTCCGCGGACCGCGTCGGCAATGGAGCGGCTGCTGCTCGATCTGTGCACCCCGGCGGAGATCCGAACCCTTGCGGAGCGGTGGCACGTCGCGCGGCTGCTGGACGGGACCGGCCTTTCCTACCGCGAAATTCACGACGCCACCGGGGTCAGCACGACCACTGTCGTCAGGGTCGCGCGCTTCCTTCGCGAGGAGCGCAACAAGGGCTATCGGAGCGCGATCGACGCGCTGGGAGCGTGCGATGCTCGTTGACGATACGCGTCTGCACATCGCCATCCAGAAGTCCGGCCGGCTTTCCGATTTCAGCCTCGGCCTGCTCAGGGATTCGGGGCTTCGGATCCAGAGCGGACGCAACGCGCTCACCGCTCGGGTCGAGAATTTCCCGGCGGACCTGATGCTGGTGCGCGACGACGATATCCCGACCTTCGTCGGCGACGGAGTGTGCGAATTCGGTATCGTCGGAGACAATGTGCTCCAGGAATTCGCGCTCGGCGAAGCCGCGCCGCGCGTCGAGGTGGTCGCTCCGCTGGGCTTCGGCCGCTGCACCCTGAAGCTCGCCGCACCCGAATCGGCCGCCTATTCTGGGCCCGCTTCGCTCGAGGGCCAGCGCATCGCCACCACCTATCCCCGGATCGTCCGGCGCTTCCTGGACGCCAATGGCGTGGCCGCGACGGTGGTGAAGATGAACGGGGCCGTCGAGCTCGCGCCCCGGCTCCGAATCGCCCCGTTCATCTGCGATCTCGTCTCGACCGGGGCCACGCTGGAGGCGAACGGCCTTCGCCCAGTCGAGACCGTGTTCGACAGCGAGGCCGTCCTGATCCGGACGAAAAGGCCCGTCCCGGATTCGAAGAAAGAGCAAAGCGACCGGCTGCTCAGCCGGATCCAGGGGGTGCTCGCGACCAAGGAATCGAAATATATCATGCTGAACGCGCCGGGGGAGGCGCTGAAGCAGATCACCGCTCTCCTCCCCGGAGCCGAGGCTCCGACCATCCTGCCGCTCCACGGCCGGGCCGGCCATTTCGCGGTTCACGCGGTATGCCAGGAATCCGTGTTCTGGGAGACTCTCCAGAAGCTGAAGGCCGCGGGGGCCTCGGCCATTCTCGTCCTTCCCATCGAAAAGATGATGATGTGAAGATTCTCGACTGGAGCCGGCTCGACGCCGCCGGACGGCGCGAGGCGTTGGCCCGGCCGCCGCAGCGCAGCGACCCCGCCTTGCAGGCCGAGGTTCGAGCGATCGTCGAAGACGTCCGGAGTCGCGGCTGGGCGGGGCTCGCCGCCCAGTCGCTCCGGCTGGACGGCGAGCTGCCGAGGCTCGTTCCGGTCGCGGCGGCCGCGGCCGCGGCCCGCCGGAGCCTGGCGCCCGCGCAGGTCGAGGCGATCGAGCTCGCCGCCGCCAACATACGCACCTTCCACGGGGGGAGCCTTCCCGCCGAGCATCGAGTCGAGACTATGCCGGGCCTCCAGGTGCGCAAGATCTGGCGGCCGATCGACCGGATCGGCCTTTACATACCCGGCGGCAGGACCCCTTTATTCTCTACCCTGCTGATGCTCGCATTGCCGGCGCGGGCGGCTGGGGTTGTTGAAATCGTGACGGTCACTCCGCCCAGGCCGGAGGGCGGGCTCGACCCGGTCATCGCGCTCGCGGCCCGGATTTGCGGGATCGAGGCAATATGGACCGCGGGCGGCGCCCAGGCGATCGCCGCCCTCGCCTTCGGAGCGGGCGATATCGCACCCGTCGACAAGATATGCGGCCCGGGCAACGCCTGGGTGGCGGAGGCCAAGAGGCAGGTCGCGTCGCTCCCCGGCGGTCCCGCCGTCGACATGCCGGCCGGGCCGAGCGAGCTTCTGGTCGTCGCCGACCGCTCCGCAAGCCCGGCGACGGTAGCCGCCGACCTGCTCAGCCAGGCCGAGCACGATTCCTCCGCGCAGGTGCTTCTCGTGACTCCCTCAGCCGGCCTGGCGGAGGCGGTGCGAGCGGAGGCGGCGGACCAGCTCGCGAACTTGCCCCGCCGGGACATTGCCGAAGCCTCGCTTGCGCAAGCCCGGATCATCCTGTGCGGCGAACTCGAAGAGGCCGTCGCGGTCGCCAACCTCTACGCGCCCGAGCATCTCTCGCTCGCCGTCGAGGACCCCGAGCCCCTGATCGCGCTGGTCCGCAACGCCGGCGCGGTCTTCGCCGGCCAGGGGGCGGCGGAGACGTTCGGCGATTATCTGGCGGGGTCCAGCCACGTCCTTCCCACCGACGGCGCGGCCCGCGCCTGGAGCGGCGTCTCGGTCCACACCTTCCTGAAGGCGATCAGCGTCCAGAGCGTGACGAGCGAAGCGGCAAGGCGCATCGCGGGCCCCGCCGCGGCCCTGGCCCGGCTCGAGGGTCTGGAGGCGCACGCCCGAGCGGCCGACGCGAGACTTCCCCTCCCTGGAAGGGAGGGGTCAGGGGCGGGTACCGCCGAAGGCGGTTCGAGCTCCGAGGCCGAAAGCTCGCTCCGCTCGCTACCCGCCCCCAGCCCCTCCCTTCCAGGGAGGGGGGCATCGCGCCTCGCCCGGCCCGAAATCCTAGCCCTCGCCGAATTCGACATCGCGGCCGACGCGAACGATTCGTTCGGCAGCGACGCGATCAAGCTCGACGCCAATGAAAACCCCTATCCGCCGCTGGCGGAAGGCACGCTTGCAGCCGGTCTCAACCGCTACCCGGAGCCGCAACCGGCCCGCCTCAGGAAAGCGATGGCCGCGCTCTACGGAGTCCCGCCCGAGAGCCTGGTCGTCACCCGCGGCGCCGACGACGCGATCGACATATTGGTCCGCGCCTTTTGCCGGCCCGGCGAAGATTCGATCGCGATCTGCCTACCGACCTTCTCGGCCTACGCTCATTTCGCCCGACTGCAGGGCGCCCGCGTGATCGAGGCGCGCCTCGACGAGGATTTCGCTTTCCGGCCGGAGAATCTTCTGGCGGCGGTGAAGGACGAACCGTCGCTGAAGCTCGTCTTCCTCTGCTCGCCCAACAATCCCACCGGCAATCCGGTCGAGCCCGCGGACGCGCTTCGGGTCGCGGACGCGCTTCCGGCCTCGATAATCGTCCTCGACGAAGCCTATCTCGAATTCGCCGACACTCCGAGCCTCGCCGAGGAGGCGGCCCGAAGGCCGAACCTGGTCGTCCTCAAGACGCTCTCCAAGGCGTTCGGCCTCGCCGGCGCCCGGGTCGGCGGCCTGATCGGCGACCCTGAGCTGGTGGGGATCACCGCCCGGGCGCTTCCGCCTTACCCTTTGCCGAGCCTGTCGGTGGAGGCGGCGATGTCCGCCTTGGCCCCGTCGCGCCGGGCCGTTCATCGCGAACGGATCGACCGGATCAAGGCCGAACGGGAGCGGCTCGCCGGCCTTCTCGCCGGATCGCCCCTGGTCAGGCGGGTCAGATCGGGCGGCGGCAATTTCCTGTTCCTGGAGGTCGACGATCCGGACGGGCTCGCCTCGAAGCTCAGGAGTCTCGGCATCCGGGTCCGTTTCCGTCCTAAAGCGGCGCCCGGCGGAGTCCGCCTCACCATCGGCACCGAGGCCGAGAATGAAGCCGCGCTCGCCGCCTTCGACGTGGCGGCCCAAGCCGCGCCCGGGAGGCGCGCCGAGCTGGTCCGCGACACGAAGGAGACCCGCATCGCGGTCGCCGTCGACCTCGACCGGGCCTCGCCTCGAACGATCGAGACCGGTATCCCCTTCTACGACCATATGCTCGACCAGGTGGCGGCGCACGGCGGCTTCTCGCTCATCCTCTCCTGCGAAGGCGATCTCGACATAGACGGGCACCACAGCATCGAGGATTGCGCCATCGCCCTCGGCGGCGCCCTGTCGCGCGCGCTCGGGAATCGCCGCGGCATCGGCCGGTTCGGCTTCTCGCTGCCGATGGACGAGACAGAGGCCCACGTCCTCCTCGACCTTTCCGGCCGGCCCTACAGCGTCTTCGAGGGCGGGTTCGAATCGAGCCATATCGGGGCCTATCCGACCGAGATGACCCGGCACGTCTTCCGGAGCCTCGCCGACAGCCTCGGAGCGGCGATCCACGTCCGGGTCGAAGGCGAGAACGACCATCACAAGACCGAAGCCTGCTTCAAGGCTTTCGGCCGCGCGCTGCGCCAGGCCCTGGCGCGCGAAGGCGATGCGCTGCCGAGCACGAAAGGGGTGCTGTGATGGCTCGGTGCCTTCCCCTCCCTGCAAGGGAGGGGATCAAGGGGTGGGTAGCGAACGTCCCGGCTCGATGCCGGGGCGTGCGCTTTTCTCGAAGGCTTCAGGGCGAGCTTCGCTCGCCACCCACCCCCGGCCCCTCCCTTCCAGGGAGGGGAGGATGAAGCTCGCAATCGTCGACGTCGGCTGCGGCAATATCGGCTCGGTCGGGATCGCGCTCGAGCGGTTCGGGATCGCCCCCGTCGCGACCGGCGAGGCGGAGGAGATCGCCTCGGCCGACAAAGTCATCCTGCCCGGGGTCGGCGCGGCCGGCTATGCGATGGAGCAGATCGAAATCCGGGGACTTGCGCCAGTGCTTCGGGGGCTGCGCCAGCCCGCGCTCGGCATCTGTCTAGGGATGCAGCTCCTTTTCGAGGGAAGCGAGGAAGAGGATATTGCCTGCCTCGGCCTGATCGACGGCCGCGTCCGGAAGCTTGCGCCCGCACCCGGCCGACCGGTGCCGCACATGGGCTGGAGCCGGATCGAGGTCCGCGACGACGGCATCGGCCTGAAGTCGGGCGACTATGTCTATTTCGCCCACAGCTTCGCCTGCGATCCGGGCCCGGAGACGGTCGCGAGCGCGGATTACGGGCGTCGGATCCCGGCGGCGGTCCGCAGCGGCAATTGGCTCGGCGTGCAATTCCACCCGGAGCGCTCCGGCGAGGCGGGCGCCCGCTTCCTTCGCGCTTGGCTCGACCGGTGATCCTCTATCCCGCCATGGACCTGATGGGCGGCCGAGTCGTCCGGCTCGCGCAGGGACGCTTCGACGACTCGACGACCTATCCTGCCGGCCCAACCGAAGCCCTTGTCCGCTTCGCCGACGCCGGGGCCGAATGGGCCCATGTCGTGGACCTCGACGGCGCCCGGGCGCGCGAACCGGTGCAGCACGCGCTCATCGCGAGCCTCGCTGGCGGCGGCGCACCCAACCTGCAGGTTGCCGGCGGATTCCGCACGCGCGACCAGCTCGCGCGAATGTTCGACGCCGGCGTCGCTCGGATCGTCGTCGGCAGCCTCGCGGTCGCCCGGCCGGATCTCGTCCACGGCTTCCTGCTCGAGTTCGGCGCCGATCGGATCACGCTGTCGCTCGACGTCCGACTGGTCAACGGGGTCCCGTTGGTCGCGACCGCGGGCTGGACCGAGGATTCCGGGCGCAGCCTCTGGGACGTCGCGGCGCTATATCCTGAAGCCCGTCACCTCCTCCTCACGGACATCGGCCGCGACGGAATGCTCGCCGGTCCGAACTTTCAATTGCTGGAGGAAGCCGCCCGGCGTTTCCCCCACCTCGCCATCCAGGCTTCCGGAGGAGTCTCGTCCCTCGACGACCTTCGCCGGCTCCGCACCGCCGGAGCGATCGTCGGCAAGGCGCTGTGGGAAGGCCGGATCGATCTCGCGGAGGCGCTTCGTGCCTGCGCGTAGGATCATCCCCTGCCTCGACGTGCGGGACGGCCGGGTCGTCAAGGGCGTCCAGTTCCGCGACCATCGCGACGCCGGCGACATCGTCGAAAGCGCGATCCGCTACCGCGAAGAAGGCGCCGACGAGCTGGTCTTCTACGACATCGGCGCAAGCGCCGAGCGGCGGAGCCTCGATCTCCAATGGGTTCGCCGGATCGCCCGCGCGATCGACATACCCTTCGCCGTGGCGGGCGGAGTGCGCACCCGCGACCAGGCCGCAGCCTGCCTCGATTCGGGCGCCGACAAGGTCTCGATCAACTCTCCCGCCCTCGAGCGGCCGGCGCTGATCGAGGAGCTTGCCCGCGACTTCGGAAGCCAGTGCGTCGTCCTCGGAATCGACAGCTTCGAGGTCGTCGGGGAGTATCGGGTGAAGCAATATACCGGCTCCCCCGAGGCCACCCGCGACTCGGGCCGGCTCACGCTCGACTGGGTCGCCGAGGCGACCGAGCGCGGCGCGGGCGAGATCGTCCTCAACTGCATGCGCCGCGACGGAGTCCGCACCGGCTACGACCTCGTTCACACGGCCGCCGTCATTCGAGCCACGACCGTGCCCGTCGTCGCCTCGGGCGGAGCGGGCGCGCCTGAGCATTTCCGCGACGCCTTCGCCGCCGGAGCGAGCGGCGCCCTCGCCGCCACCGTGTTCCACGACCGCCTCGTGCCGATCGCCGATCTGAAGGAGTATCTCGAATCATGCGGGATCGAAATGCGCCGCTGAGCACCGGCGATATTGGCTCCCTCGCCTGGGAGAAGATGGACGGCCTGCTTCCGGCCGTTGTGCAGGATGACTCGACGGGCCAGGTGCTGATGCTCGGCTATATGAGTCGCGAAGCGCTTGCCGCGACCCTGGAGCGGGGCCGAGCCGTCTTCCACAGCCGCTCGAAGGGCCGGCTGTGGGAGAAAGGCGAGACCAGCGCAAATTCGCTGGTGGTTCGCGGAGTGCGCGCCGACTGCGACGGCGATGCCCTGCTCGTCCAGGCCGAGCCGGCGGGCCCCACCTGCCACCTCGGAACCGCGAGCTGCTTCGGGGGCGATGTCGACGGCGCCGGCTTCCTGGGCGTCCTCGGCCGGATCGTGGCGGGACGCTCGAGCGCCGACCCGGCCGAAAGCTACACAGCCCGCCTCCTCGCCGAAGGGCCTGCCAAGGTGGCTCAGAAAGTGGGCGAGGAAGGGGTCGAGCTCGCTCTCGCCGCCGTCTGCCGCGATCGGCAGGGGTGCATCGAGGAGACCGCCGACCTCCTCTATCACGTGACGGTGCTGATGCAGGCCCGGGGCTTCGGCTGGGACGATGTGGCGGGGGTGCTTCGGGAACGGCACCGGGGTTGAATCGAACAATGTTCCAAATCCTCCCTGCATTTGCAGGGGAGGGGGACCATGCGAAGCCTGGTGGAGGGGCCTTGCTGAGTCCGAAGAACCCCTCCACCGCGCTTCGCGCGGTCCCCCTCCCCGAGAAATCTCGGGGAGGATTTTAGGCCTAGCCGCCGAGCACCCGGCACGCTTCCTCGAGCAGGCCTTCGCTCGCCGCGGCGACAATCTGCCCCGCACTGAGATCGCTGCCGCCGCTCCAGTTCGAAACCGCCCCTCCGGCCGCCCGGACGAGCGGCACCAGGGCGTTGTAATCATGCGGCTTGAGGCCCGATTCCGCGACGATGTCCAGGCTGCCGGCGGCGACCAGCGCATAGCCATAGGCGTCGAGCCCGTAGCGGGTGAGACGTGCCGAGCGCCGAAGCCGCTCGAAGCCCTCCGCCTCGGCCCCTTCGAAGAGATAGGGATCGGTCGTCGAAAGCCTGGCCTCCTCGATCCGCCTGCACGCGCTCGTGGCAAGTCGCCTTTCCTCCCCGGCTCCGAACATGCGCGCATCACCCGAATGGCCCAGATAGAGCTCGTCGAGCCTGGGCACGTCGACCGCCCCGAGCACCGGTTCGCCCTCGTCGAGCAGGGCGATGAGGGTCGTCCAGCTCGGCAGGCCGCAAATATAGGCGCGGGTGCCGTCGATCGGGTCGAGCGACCAGGACCAGCGCCCCGCCGCCCGACGGTCCGGAAACTCCTCGCCGAAGATTCCATGGTCCGGAAAGCGGGCCTCGATCAGTCGGCGGAGGGCGGCTTCCGAGTTTCGGTCATATTCCGTCACCGGGTCGAAACCCCCGGCGAGCTTGTTCTCCACCCCCTCGAGACCGGCGCCGCAGCCGGGCAGGGTTTCCCGCCGAGCCGCTCGGGCGAGGTCGCGGGCAAAACTCGCGAAAGTCTCCAGATCTTCGGCCATGGGTTGCGTGGTACAAGGCGCCCGGCCGTACGGGAAGCGTGTACGGCCGGGCGCGGGCACTGGCTCGCCGTCAGAAATCGACGTGCAGGCGGGTACCGAAAGCGTCACCGGCGGTGCGGTTGCCGATGGGATCGAGGGGCGAGTTCCTGCCGTTGAAGTGGACCCAGTTGAACAGCACCTTCGCGTAGGGGTTGAGGTACCAGTTGAGGCCGAGGGTGAGGCTTTCGGAACGGTTGCCCGCCCGGGCCAGGACGGGGGTGTCCGAGAGATCGAGCCGATCGTAGCGCAGGGCGAGCTCGAAGGCTCCGGCGCCGCCCTTTGCGAAATTGCTTCGCGGCTTGACCCGGTCGAAATTGCCGTTGCGGAAGGGCCTGGTCTCGCCGGTCAGGAACCATGTGGCGTAGACGTAGAAGCCGTCGAAGCTCGGGTCGCCAAGGCCGGGGCGGTCGAGCCAGAGCCGGCCATATTCGCCGGCGAGGGTGAGGGGTCCGAACACCGCAGCGGCTTCGGCGCCGGCATAGCGAAGCGATTCGACGCCCGGGATCACGCCGCTGTCGGCGATGTTGCCATTGTCGATCCGGATGTTCGGGCGGTCGCTGAGTCGAACTGCGTCGGCGACGTCGCCCGACTTCAACCCGGTGCGGTAATAGCCGGACGCGCCGAGGTGGAGGATCCTGCCCTCCTCGGAGATGGGCTCCCAGGCGATTCGGGCATTGGCGCCCAGGCTCTCGTCGGGCGAGTCGGTGACCGCCGCACCGGTCGAACGGGTGATGCTCTCATTGTCGCCGAACAGGCCGAAGGCGATGTTGAGATTCTTCTTGGGCGCCCAGGCGGCGGAAAGGCCGATCCGACGCTCGGCGCCGGCATTGCCGAAGGCGTTGGTGAACATTCCGCGCTCGAGGAAGACGTTGTAATTGTCGCTGTTGTTGGATTCGAGGCCGAACGGCGCCTTGTGCTGGCCGGCGGTGACCAAAAGATCCTCAATTCCCGCATATTGGAGATAGGCATCCGTGATGCCGACCTGGTTGCCGGCGAAATCCACCTCGATCCGGTAGTTGAACACCTTCATCGCACTGCCTTCGAGTCCGATCCGGGCGCGGCGGAAGGCGGTTCCGGCGTTGTAATCGTAGCCGCCCGCGCGCTCGCTGAAGACCGCGTAATCGGCCTCGATCACCCCTCGCGGCTTAAAGGTGAAATCGCCCTTCTCGTCGGAAAGGGTGGGGGCGAAGCCGAACTGCACCTGCTTCGACTCGCGCTTCTCGGCGGTTTCGACCCGAGCCTGGGTGGCGGCCGCCTGCTGCTCGAGCTGGGCGTTGCGGGCTTCGAGCTGCCTGACCCGCGCCTCGAGCGCGTTGAGGCGGTCGATGACCGGGTCGCCGGTCGGTGCGGGCGCCGGTTCCTGGGCGTAGGCGGGGCCGGCGGCGAGCGCACCGAGGATGGAGCCGGTCAGGAGCAGGAAACGCATTCAATCCTCCGTGGTTATCGGAAAAGGCTCGGGCATCGCCTGAACCGGATTCAAGCCGGCCATCCCCGAGTTTCACTTCTGCTTCAGATTCTTTTCTGGATTGTGACACCCGCCGGGGCCCGTCCCGCCGCCGTCACCGCTTTGCTCGCGCGAAAATCCGGTCGAACTCGCCGCCGTCGGCGAAATGGGCCTTCTGCGCCCTGGCCCAGCCGCCGAAGTCCTTGTCGATCGTCAGCATCGGCACATTGGGGAATTGCGCCTTGTGGCGGGCCGCGACCGCGGGGTCGCGTGGACGGTAATAATGTTTCGCGATCAGCTCCTGGGCCTCGGGCGTGTAGAGATATCTGAGATAGGCCTCGGCGGCGGGACGGGTGCCCTTCTGGTCGACGACCTTGTCGACGAGCGCCACGGGGGGCTCGGCGAGGATCGAGAGCGACGGCACGACGATCTCGAACTGGCCCTTGCCGAGCTTGTTGACGGCGAGGAAGGCTTCGTTCTCCCACGAGAGGAGGACGTCGCCCTGGGCGCGCTCGACGAAGGTGGTGGTCGATCCGCGGGCGCCGCTGTCGAGGACGGGGACGTTGCGGAACAATCGGGTCATATATTCGCGGGTGCGGGCGGGGGAGCCGTATTTGCGCTCCGCATAGCCCCAGGCGGCAAGATAGTTCCAGCGGGCGCCGCCGCTGGTCTTGGGGTTGGGCGTGATCACCTTGACGTCGGGGCGGACGAGATCGTCCCAGTCGGCGATCCGCTTCGGATTGCCCTTGCGGACGAGGAAGACGATCGTCGAGGTATAGGGGCTGCTATTGTCCGGAAGGCGGGTCTGCCAGTCGGCGGGGAGCGATTTGGCGCGCTGGGCGATCTCGTCGATGTCGTAGGCGAGCGCCAGAGTGACGACGTCGGCGGCGAGGCCGTCGATAACCGAGCGCGCCTGCTTGCCCGACCCGCCGTGGCTCTGGCGGATCTCGAGATCCTGGCCGCTCTCCGCCTTCCACTTGCGCGCGAAGCTCTCGTTCACGTCGCGGTAGAGCTCCCGGGTCGGATCGTAGGAGACGTTGAGAAGCTCTCCTTTTTTCTGCTGCGGGCCTCCGCCGCCGCAGCCGGTAAGAGCGAGGGCGCCGGCCAGGCCGGCGGCAAGGATGAGGGCTCGAACGGATCTCATGGCATATCCCCTTATATAACTTAATTAATTTAGTAGACAAATACTTGGCGCTTTTCCCGGGCCTTGTTTCGGCCGCCTCGAGTCGCTCCTTCAGATTATCGGGTCGATCCGCCCCGGGATTTGCTGCTCGCTCGCCAGATATGAGACTCGCTCGACATAATCGCCGAGCCGCTCATCCGGTTGCCGCTCGCTCGCGAATCGGCCGATCAGCTCTCCGAGCACCTTCAAAATCTCGGCTTCGCCGACATTCTCGCGGACCATCCGGGCCAGGCGCTCCCCGTGGAAGCCGCCGCCGAGGTAGAGATTGTACTTGCCGGGGGCTCTGCCGGTGAGCGCGATCTCGGCGACATAAGGGCGGGAGCAGCCGTTCGGGCAGCCGCTGATCCGGAAGGTGATGGGCTCGTCGGCTAGGCCATGCGCGGCGAGGATCGCTTCGATCCGCCCAAGGATGTCGGGCAGGTAGCGCTCTGCCTCGGCCATGGCGAGCCCGCAGGTCGGCAGGGCGACGCAGGCGATCGAGTTGCGCCGGATCGCGCTCTCCGGGGTCCCGGCGAGGCCATGCTCGGCGAGCAGCGCCTCGATCGCCGGCCGGTCCTCGGCCGCGACGCCGGCCACGATCAGATTCTGGTTCGGAGTGACCCGGAAGGTTCCGCGATGCTGCCGTGCGATCGCCCGAAGCCCGTCGAGCCAGGCGCGGCCGGGGCGATTGGCGAGGCGGCCGCTCTCGACATAGAGGGTGCAGTTGAAACGGCCGCTCTCGCTCTCGCGCCAGCCGTATGAATCGCCGTTCGAGGTGAAATGGAAGGGCCTCGTCGGCTCGAGCGGAGCGCCGAGGCGCGACTCGATCTCCGCCTTGATCCAGGCCAGCCCCTTGTCGTCGATCGTATATTTGAATCGGGCCCGGTTGCGCTCGGCGCGGTTGCCGTAGTCGCGCTGCACCGACATCACCGCTCCGGTCGCGGCGACCAGCCGGTCCTTCGGGATAAAGCCGATCACGTCAGCCAGGCGCGGATAGGTGAGAGGCTCGTTCTCGGTGCGGCCCATGCCGCCGCCGATGGCGACATTGAAGCCTTCGAGCCCCTCCGGCCCCTTGATGGCGATGAAGCCGAGATCCTGGGTGTAGACGTCGATGTCGTTGGACGGCGGGACGACGAAGCCGATCTTGAACTTCCGCGGCAGATAGGTGGCGCCGTAGAAGGGCTCCTCCTCCGCGTCGGACGAGGCGACCTTCTCTTCGCCATACCAGATTTCGTGATAGGCACGGGTCTTGGGGAGATATTCGGCGCTGACCGTCCGGGCCGCTTCGACGACTTCGGCGTGGAGCGCCGAATCCTCGGGATCGGCGGCGCACATGACGTTGCGCGAGACGTCCCCGCAGGCGGCGACGGTGTCGAGCAGGACCTCGTGAAGCCCCTGGATCGTCGCCTGCACGTCCTCCTTGAGGACCCAGTGGAACTGGAAGGTCTGGCGGGTGGTGAGTCGAAGCTTCTCGTCGCCATGCGCTCGGGCCAGCGCGTCGAGCTTCAGCCATTGCTCGGGCGTGCAGACTCCGCCGGGGAGGCGGACCCGGATCATGAAGCGGAAAGCGGGCTCCAGCTTCTGGCGCCGCCTTTCGTCGCGCAGGTCGCGGTCGTCCTGCTGGTACATTCCGTGGATCTTCATCAGGCGGGTGTCGTCGGTGCCGACGGCGCCGGTGATCCGGTCGAGCAGGCCGGTGGCGATGGTTCCGCGAAGATAGTTGCTGGCCTTCTTCAGCCGCTCGTCGGCGCTCAGCCGGTCGAGCGGCTGGGAGAGGTCCTTGCCGCGGTCGATGAGGGTGCTGGCGTCGGCCATGTCAGTAGACGTCCCGCTGATAACGGCGGCTGCGCTGAAGCTCGCGGACATAGTCCTCGGCGCCCTCGCGCTGGAGGCGGCCCTCCTCGGCGACGATGGTGATCAGGGTCTCGTGGACATCGGGCGCCATCCGCGCGGCGTCGCCGCACAGGTAGAGGTGGGCGCCGTCCTCGAGCCAGGCGAAGAGGTCGCCGGCGCGCTCGACCATCCGGTGCTGGACATAGGCCTTGCCGCCGCGGTCGCGGGAGAAGGCGACGTCCATCCGGCCGAGCAGGCCGTCCTTCAGCCAGGCCTGCCATTCGGTCTGGTAGAGGAAGTCGCTTCGGAAGTTGCGCTCGCCGAAGAAGAGCCAGGATTTGCCGGCGGCGCCCCGCGCCTCGCGCTCCTGGAGGAAGGCGCGATAGGGGGCGATCCCGGTTCCGGCGCCGATCATGATGATCGCCTTGTCGTCCTCGGGAAGGCGGAACTGCTCGTTGGGCTGGATGTAGACGGGGAGGGTGTCGCCGACCTCGGAGCGGTCGGCGAGCTGGGCGGACGCGACTCCGTGGCGGGCCTCGCCGTGGAGCCGGTAGCGGACCGGGGCGAGGCTGATGTGGGCTTCGTCGGGCATGGCCGAGAGGCTGGAGGAGATCGAGTAGAGGCGCGGCTGGAGGGGCCTGAGGCCTGTCACAAATGTGGTGGAATCGACATTCTTTGCAGGGAATCGCCTCACTATGTCGACGATGTGGTGGGAGCGGAGCCAGGCCTGGCGCTCGGCCTTGCCTTCGTCCCCGCTCAGCCGTTTGAGCTCCCCGGAGCCGGTCAGCGCCGCCCAATGGTCGAGAAAGCGGGGCGGGGTGATGGCGATCTCGAAATGGCTTTCCAGGGCTTCGGCCAGGGTCGTCGTTTCGCCCTTGACGGTCAGGACGGAGTCGCCGGAGAGACCGGTCGCGTCGAGCAGTGCGGCGACGACCGCGGGGTCGTTGCGGGCGACGATGCCGAGCGCGTCGCCCGGCTGGTAGGTAAGGCCGGAGCCGGCGATGTCGAGCTCGACATGGCGGGTCTCCTTGGTCGAATCGCGGCCGACGATGGCGAGATTGTCGATGATCCGCGCCGGGAAGGGGTTGCGCTTGTCGTGGGCGGTCGCGGCCGGGAAGGCGGGGTCAGCCGGGGCGGACACCTCGCAGCCCGCCCCGGCCTGGGCAACAAGCAGGGCCAGCGCCTCGGCGCGCCACTGTGCTGCCGTCTCGTCATAATCGACGTCGCATTCGGCCCGCTCGGAAAGCCGGGTCGCGCCGAGCGCCTCGAAGCGCCGGTCGAGCCGCCGTCCCGCCTCGCAGAAATGCTCGTAGGTGGAATCGCCCAGAGCGAGCACCGAGTAGCGGAGCTCGGGAAGCCTGGGGGCTTTCGGGCCCTCGACGAACTCGAAGAAATCCAGTGCCGGCTGGGGCGGGTCGCCCTCGCCATGGGTGCTTACGATGAGCAGCAGGTCCTGCTCCTCGCGCAGCCGGCGCGGCTTGTAGCGGGCCATGTCCTCGACCTGGGCGACGAGGCCCTGGTCCGCGGCGGCGGCGGCGAAGGCCTTGGCCAGCCCGGCCGAATTGCCGGTCTCGCCGCCGTGGAGAACAGTCAGGGTCCGGACGGCGGCGGCCGCCCCGGCGGGAAGCGCGCCGTCGCCGGCCAGCCGGGCGATTCCGGCTTCGAGACCGGCGAAATAGCCGCTGATCCAGCGCGCCTGCTCGGGAGTCACCGAGCCGCTCAGGGCCTCGACCTGGCGGCGCTGCTCGAGGCTCAGAGTGTCGGCCGGGAAAAGGGCGCGAGCGGTCATGGCCTGTTTCTCTCAATTCCTCCCCGAGCTTGCTCGGGGAGGGGGACCAGGCGAAGCCTGGTGGAGGGGTATTTCGGAGTCGGCCGTGCCCCGCCACCACGACGCTTCGCGCCGCGGTCCCCCTCCCCGAGCAAGCTCGGGGAGGAATTGAAGTCGAGTGCTAGATGACCCATTCGGCGTCCCCTTCCTGCTCGAGGTCGGCGGGTGCGATTTGGCGGCCTGGCCAAGCTTCAGCCGCCGGTGCCTCCACCGCGACGAGGACGTGGAGCCCGGCCCGACTCATCAGGCCCGCGACCGCCCGCACCCGGCGGATATGCTCGGCCATGTCGGCGGGGCCGTCGGCGAGGTCGCTGCTGAGATTTTCGCGGAGCGCGGCTTCGTCGAGGACGAAGCTCATCCGGCCGATCGATTGAAGTCGCTGCCGCGCCCTGGCGGCGACCTCGAGGCGCTCTTCCGGAGCGACTTCGTTCAGCCAGATGATCCGGTCCGCCTCGCCGCCGAAACGGACTAGAGCCCCCCGGCGCGGGAAGCCGTCGATCATTCCCGCCGCCGCGGTGGCGTGGCTGAGCTTGTCGATGAGGATGAAGGCGCCCAGCTCCCGGCCGCGCGCATAAGGGATTGCGGCGACCTCGCGGTCGAGCTTGATCTCGCAGCGGCCGATATCGTTCAAGGCCAGCAATCGCGCCTCCGCTGGGCGGCCGGAGTCGACCTGGACGATATGCTCGACCCTGCTCACCGTCGCCGAGACGATTGTCGCTCCGATCTTCAGCCAGTAGGACCGGCCGGGCGCGAGCGGCTCGTCCGACATCCAGACGAGGTTGGCGACGAGGCCGTCGACAACCTGCGGCGGGGAGGTGGAGGAAGCGATCACCTCCCCGCGCGAGCAATCGACCTCGTCGGTGAGGGTGAGGGTGACCGACTGGCCTTCGACGGCGCGGTCCAGGTCCCCGTCGAGCGTGACGATCCGCTCGACGTGCGAGCGCCGGCCGGAGGGGAGGATGAGGACCTCGTCGCCTGGGCGGACGGTGCCGCCGGCGATCCGGCCGGCATAGCCGCGGAAGCGGCTGTCCGGGCGGTTCACCCATTGGACCGCCATGTGGAAGGCGCCGGAATCGGGCCGGGCGGCGGCGATCGGGACGGTCTCGAGATGCTCGAGCAGCGAGGGACCTTCGTACCAGGGCGTGGCACGGCTGGGGGCGGCGATATTGTCGCCGGTCAGGGCCGCGATCGGGATGGCGGTGAAGGCGCCGATCCCGATCTCGTCGGCGAAGGCGCGATACTCGCCGATGATCGCCTCGAACCGGTCCCGGCTGAAGCCGACCATGTCCATCTTGTTGACGGCGAGGACGACGTGGCGGATTCCGAGCAGGTGGACGAGGTGGCTGTGCCGCCTTGTCTGGGTGAGGACGCCCTTGTGCGCGTCGATGAGGATGATGGCGAGATCGGCGGTCGAGGCGCCGGTCACCATGTTGCGGGTATATTGCTCGTGGCCGGGCGTGTCGGCGACGATGAACTTGCGCCGGTCGGTCGCGAAGAAGCGGTAGGCGACGTCGATGGTGATGCCCTGCTCGCGCTCGGCGCTGAGACCGTCGACGAGCAAGGCGAAATCGAGATCCTCGCCCTGGGTGCGCGATTTGCGGCTGTCCGCCTCGAGCGCCGCGAGCTGGTCCTCGAACAGCATCTTGCTGTCGTAGAGGAGCCGGCCGAGCAGGGTCGACTTGCCGTCGTCGACCGAGCCGCAGGTGAGGAGGCGGAGAAGGGATTTTTCCTGGCCGGCGATGACCGGGGAGTCGTCGCTCTCCGTCATCCCGGCGAAAGCCGGGGCCTCGGGGAGACCCGCCGGGACTTCTTGTCCTGGGGTCCCGGCTTTCGCCGGGATGACGGGGGAGCGCGCCGCGGTGGCCATCTAAAGCGCCGAGGTTCGGGTCTGAATCGTCATCCCGGACTTGATCCGGGATCCATCTTCTTCGAGCCTTGGCGTGCGAAGAAGAAAGGTGGATGCCGGATCAAGTCCGGCATGACGAAGGAAGTGAGCCAATCCCGGCATGCTCAGAAATAGCCTTCCTGCTTCTTGCGCTCCATGCTCGACGCGCCGTCATGGTCGATGGCGCGGTTCTGGCGCTCGGAGGTGGTGGCGAGGAGCATCTCGCGGATGACCTGGGGGAGGGTCGTGGCGCGGCTCTCGACGGCGCCGGTCAGGGGGTAGCAGCCCAGCGTCCGGAATCGCACCGAGCGCTGCACCGGGACCTCACCCTCGCGGAGCCGGAAGCGGTCGTCGTCGACCATCAGGATCATCCCGTCGCGCTCGACGGTGGGGCGCGGCGCGGCGAGGTAGAGCGGGACGATGGGGATGTCCTCGGCATAGATGTACTGCCAGACGTCGAGCTCGGTCCAGTTGGAGAGCGGGAAGACCCGCATCGTCTCGCCGCGCGACTTGCGCGAATTGTAGAGCGACCAGAGCTCGGGCCTCTGGTTCTTCGGGTCCCACCGATGGTGGGCGGAGCGGAAGCTGAAGATGCGCTCCTTGGCCCGGCTCTTGTCCTCGTCGCGGCGGGCGCCGCCGAAGGCCGCGTCGAAACCGTGCAGGTCGAGCGCCTGGCGAAGGCCTTCGGTCTTCCACAAATCGGTGTGGAGGCTTCCGTGGTCGAACGGGTTGATGCCGCGGCGCTCGGCCTCGGGGTTGCGGTGGACGATCAGCTCGACGCCGGCCTCGCGCGCCACCCGGTCGCGGAGCGCGTACATGTCTCGGAACTTCCAGGTCGTGTCGACATGGAGGAGCGGGAAGGGGGGCGGCGCCGGGAAGAAGGCCTTGCGGGCGAGGTGAAGCATCACCGCGCTGTCCTTGCCGACCGAATAGAGCATCACCGGCCGCTCGGCCTCGGCGACGACTTCGCGAAGGATGTGGATGCTCTCCGCCTCGATCTGCTCGAGATGGGTGAGGCCGCGGGTGAGGAAGGTTGCGGGCGCGTTCATGACAGCGCCTCCGCGCGGGGGAAGGGGACGATGGCCGCGCCCGCGGCCCGTTCCCGGGCGACCCTGCCGAGGATCACGGTCACCGGCGCTCCTGCGGGCAGAGCGGACGCGAGGTCCCTGATGGTCGCGATCGTCCCCGCGACCTGCGCCTGGGTGGGCAGGGTCGCGGAGGCGATCGCCACCGCCGGCGTATCGGGGGAGAGTCCGGCGGCGATAGCGGCGCGGGCGAGCTGGCCGAGAGTCGCTCGCGGCATGTAGACGATGGTGGTTGCGGCCGGATCGGCGATCGCGCGCCAGTCCAGGTCCCTGGGCAACCGGCCGTCGGCGCCGTGGCCGGTGACGAATTGGATCCGCCGGGCCTCTCTGCGCTCGGTCAGCGAGAAGCCCAGAGCGGCCGCGGCGCCCTGGGCGGCCGAGATTCCGGGGATGATGGTCACGTCGATTCCCGCGGCCCGGCAAGCGTCGATCTCCTCGGTGGCCCGGCCGAAGACAAGCGGGTCGCCGCCCTTCAGCCGGACGACGTGCTCGCCGGCCCGGGCGAGGTCGACCATCCGGGCGTTGATGTCGGACTGACGGCAGGAGGGGCCTCGGCCGGTCTTGCCGACCGCGACCCGCTTCGCCTCGCGCCGGGCCAGCTCGAGTATCTCCGGGCCGACCAGGTCGTCGTAGAGGATCGTCGTCGCCGACTGGAGGGCGCGAACCGCTTTCAGGGTGAGAAGCTCTGGATCGCCGGGACCGGCGCCGACCAGGGTGACCCGGCCCTCGCGGCGAGGCCGGGGCTCGAACTGCAATTCGTCGCCGTCGGGCGCTCCGCCGGCCCACGCGCGCTCGACGAAACGCTCCCAGAAGGCGCGGCGGTCGCCGAAGCTCTTGACCCGGGCCTTGAGGCGCGGCCGCAACGCCTGCGCCGCCTTCGCCCAGGCGGAAAGGCCGAGCGGGAGGACGGCCTCGACCCTTGCACGGATCGACTGGCCGAGCATCGGAGCGGCGCCGCCCGTCGAGATGGCGAGGACGACCGGCGAGCGGTTGACGATGGTTCCGAACTGGACGTCGCAAAGATCGGTCTGGTCGATGACGTTGACCGGAACGCCCGCCGCGCGGGCCGCCGCGACGAAGCTCATGGCCTCCTCCCGGCTGCCGGGATCGCCGACCGCCAGAGCGGCGCCTTCGAGGTCGGCCGGGGTCCAGCCCCGCGGCAGGACGGTGAGGGCGGGGATCGCTTCGAACTTCGCCGAGTCCTCACCGGCCAGGACCAGAACGTCGGCCCCGGCGGCGGCGAGCAGCTCGGCCTTCCACAGGGCGCCTTCCGAGCTCCCCGCGACGACCGCCTTTCGGCCCGTCAGGCGGTGGAAGAGCGGCAGGTTGGCGAGCGGCGCGATCCGGGCGGGAGTCGCCTCCGGCTCGCGCTGCGGGGCCTGCAGGGCGCGGGCGCGGTTCATGCCGCCTTGCTCCGCACCAGCCGGCCGTCGGGGCCGACATGGAGGCCGCATTCCCTGGCCTCGTCGGCCTCCCACCACCAGCGCCCGGCTCGCTCGGGCTCGCCCGGAGCGACGGCGCGGGTGCAGGGTTCGCAGCCGATCGACGGGAAGCCCTGTGCGTGGAGCGCGTTGACCGGGACGCCGTGGGCCGCGCAGAAATCGGCGACCCGCTCGCGGGTCCAGTCGAAGAGGGGCGCGAACTTGACCAGCGCCCGCTCCGGATCCCAGGCGGAGAGCTCGACGCTCCCCCGGCCGGCAGACTGGTCGGCCCTAAGCCCCGTCACCCAGGCGGAGGCGCCGGCCAGGGCGCGGCCGAGCGGCTCGACCTTGCGAACCTGGCAGCAGCCGAGCCGGGCTTCCTTCGAGCGGTAGAAGCCGTTGATCCCGGCTCCGGCGACGAAGGCGGCCAGCGCCGCCTGGTCCGGATGAAAGGATCGGATGCGGACTCCGTAGAGCCGCTCCGTTTCCTCCCAGACCTTGTAGGTCGAAGGGAAGAGGCGGCCGGTGTCGAGGGTCGACACCTCGATATCGAGCCCGCGGGTGAAGATGAAATGGGCGACCGCCTGATCCTCGAGGCCGAAGCTGGTGGTGAAGACGATCCGTCCGTCGATTCCCGCGCGAAGCCCTTCGAGCCGCTCGCCGGGATCGGCCGCCGCGGCCTGCGCGGAAAGGGGGGTGAAGGCGTTCATGCCGAGGCCTGCGGCGCCGGCCGCCGGCTGGGCATAAAGGCTCGTAACAGGGTCACTATTAGAAAATCCTTCTAATCCACTCGGAAGGGCCGCAACTTCCTTCCGACGCCGGATCGGCCTTGTCTGCAGTCAGAAAAGCCAAGTTATCCGCCAAAAAGCATGGCTTCAATGGCTCACGGCAAAAGACGCTATTATTGCCGGGCTGCAGCGGTTATTAGAAGATTATACTCGTTTGCGGGCAGAGATTAGATGGACGGCACCGACCTCAAGATATTGGCCATCCTCCAGGAGGACGCCTCCGTGTCGGTCGGCGAGATCGCCGGCCGGGTCGGGCTGTCGCAGACGCCCTGCTGGCGCCGGATCCAGCGACTCGAGGAAAAAGGGGTCATCCGCCGCCGGGTCGCCTTGCTCGATCCGCACTCGATCGGCCTTGGACTCACCGTCTTCGTCGAGATCGAGACCGGCGATCACAGCAAGGCCTGGCTCGACCGCTTCGCCCAGACCGTTCTCGCCATGCCGGAGGTCATGGAGGTGCACCGGATGGCCGGCGACGTCGACTATCTGCTCCGCGTCGCAGTCGCCGACATGAACGCCTATGACGATTTCTACCGCCGGCTGATCGCGGATCTGGATATCAAGAACGTCACTTCGCGATTCGCCATGGAGCTGGTCAAGGGCACCACCGCCTTCCCGCTTTCGGCGGATGCGGCGACGGGGCGCGCGGCTAAGGTGAGCCAAGCCTCGGACTAGGCGCCATTCCTCCCCCAGCTTGCTGGGGGAGGGGGACCGCGGCGCGAAGCGTCGTGGTGGAGGGGTAATGCCGAGTCCGGGCCTGCCCCTCCACCGCGCTTTGCGCGGTCCCCCTCCCCGAGCAAGCTCGGGGAGGAATATGCCTCACCTTCCGACGCAGATTGACAGCCTTATTGCAGTGCGGAATGGGGCGGCAGGCCAGTTGGAGCGTTTGAGGCGCGTGCCACGCTATTATTTCAATGTCTCCTGCGGCGAGTATGAGTCGACCGACGTGATCGGCGAATGCTGTCCGAACGACGTCGCGGCGCTGAGCGGCGCCATGCGGGTGGCGAGCGCGGTCCTCCAGAAGAGGCTTCGCGCCGAGGAGCTTTCCGACGACGGCTGGATCGAGGTGGAGGACGAAAGGCACCGGCCGGTGCTGAGGCTGCCGCTGCGCGCGGCGGCTTATTAGAGCGCTGAACCGTCATTCCGGCGAAAGCCGGAATCCATGAACGCGGCGGTGAAACTCTAATGCCGCGGTGTTCATGGATCCCGGGTCAAGCCCGGGATGACGGGCGTGCCACTTGATCGGCGGCCTCCATCGGCCCACATCCGAGCCATGCTGATCCAGACCGAAGCCACGCCCAATCCCTCGACCCTGAAGTTCCTCCCCGGACGCACGGTGATGGAGGCCGGGACCCGCGATTTCGCGACTCCCGAGGATGCGGAGATCTCGCCCCTCGCCCATGCGATCTTCTCGACCGGCGAGGTGGAAGGCGTGTTCTTCGGCCGCGACTTCATTTCCGTCACGGCGGCTCCCGGAGTCGAATGGCGCGATCTCAAGCCGGAGATATTGAGCATCCTCCTCGACCATTTCTCGAGCGAGGCCCCCTTGTTCCGGGCGGCTTCGGCCGCCGGGATCGAGGTCGCGGGGGACGAGGATTATGGCGAGGATCCGGCCGATGCGTCGCTCGTCGCCGAGATTCGCGAGCTGATCGAGACGAGGGTCCGTCCGGCGGTCGCGCAGGACGGCGGCGACATCGTCTACAGGGGCTTCCGCAACGGCACCGTCTACCTCGCCCTGCACGGCGCCTGCTCCGGCTGCCCCTCCTCGACCATGACCCTGAAGCACGGGATCGAGAGCCTGCTCAAGCATTATGTGCCGGAGGTGGAGGCGGTCGAGGCGGTTTGACCTGCACGTCATGCTGAACTTGTTTCAGCATCCAGTTTCGAGCAGCAGTGCGAGTGGAGGCCTGGACCCTGAAGCCAGTTCAGGGTGACGGTCGAGACTTTCACCAACGTCTGTGCCTTTCATCCAATGATCCTCGTCATCGACACCGCCACCGCCGCCTGCTCCGTCGCGCTGCTCGAGGGCGGGCTGCTCGTCGACGAGCGGCATGAGCTGGTCGGCCGCGGCCATGCCGAGCGGCTGGTGCCGATGGTCGAGGCGATGCTGGCCGGACGGCGGCCCGGCTCCATACTCGTCGATTGCGGGCCGGGAAGCTTTACCGGGGTCCGGGTCGGGCTGGCCGCGGCGCACGGCCTGGCGATCGGCTGGGGCGTTCCGCTCGCGGGCTATTCCTCGGTGGCCGCGGTCGCCGCCGCGGCGGGGCGGCCCGGCGACGAGATCGCGGTTGCGCTGGAGGGCGGACACGGGCAGCTTTTCGTCCAGACATTCGGCGAGGAAGTGATGCGGCCGCTCGACCTGCTCCGCTCCCTGCCGCCCGTCGAGGCGGCGGCGGTTATCCGCGCGCACCGGGTCGCCGGCTCGGGAGCCGCGGCCCTCGTCGAAGCTCGGGGCGCCGGCGAGGCGATCGACGCCTTGCCCCGGGCGGCCGACGCACGGCTTCTTCCGCCGGCCCTGAGTTCGCTCGCCCCGCGCCCGATCTACGGCCGGGCGCCCGACGCGAAGCCGATGCCGTGAGCGGGACCGTCGCCATAATCGAGGGCGGATCGGCGGATCTGGCGGCGGTGATGCGGGTGATGGAGGACAGCTTCGATCCCGCATTCGGAGAGGCCTGGACGGCGCCGCAATGCGCCGGGCTACTGCCGATGGCGGGAGTCTGGCTGTCGCTGGCCCGCGAGGAGGAGGCGGTGATCGGCTTCGCGCTCGGCCGGATCGTCCGCGACGAAGCGGAACTGCTGTTGCTTGCGGTGCACCGGTCTTCGCAAGGCAAAGGCGTCGGTCAGATGCTCGTCGACCGCTTTGGCGCCGTTGCCGCCAGTAAAGGAGCCGAACAACTGCATCTCGAAGTACGCGAAGGAAATCCTGCGGTTAGGCTCTACAGCCGAAACGGCTACCGGGAGGTGGGGCGCCGCAGGAATTATTACAACGGGCGGGATGGGCAGCTTTTCGACGCGCTAACCCTCGCCAAGAACTCGGCGGCATAAACTGATTTTGATTTCGGTTTAATTTCCGCTTGTAAAAACCACCAAAACGGATCATTCGAAGGCCCGGGGGGCTAGTCGCAACCATCCGTGGGTAGAAAGTTTAGTAGGCGAAGCATGGCTGAGAGCAACGAACTCACTGAGACCCTGATTACCCTGACTGCGGACATCGTTTCCGCCCATGTCAGCAACAACAGCGTGGCGGTCAACGACCTGCCGCAGCTGATCGCAAATGTGCATAACGCGCTGAACGGCCTGGGCGCCAAGCCGGAGGAAGCTCCGGTCCGGCCGGAGCCGGCCGTGTCGGTGCGCTCGTCGATCAAGCCGGACTATATCGTCTGCCTCGAGGACGGTAAGAAGCTGAAGATGCTGAAGCGGCATCTGATGACCCACTATCAGATGACCCCTGACGAATATCGTCAGAAGTGGGGGCTGAACGGCGACTATCCGATGGTTGCGCCCAATTATGCCGAGCAGCGCCGGACCCTGGCCAAGAAGATCGGCCTCGGCACCAAGCGCCGCCGGACCGGCAAGGCCGCGAAATAAGTCCAAAGACGCCGGGGCCCGACGGCCCCGGCGGCCTTTACCGCCGCGCCGATTAGGCTAAAGCGGAGACTCATGACCCGCAGGATCGACATCGAAGCGCTGTGCGCGGAGAAGGGGCTGCGCATCACCGAGCAGCGGCGGATCATCGCGCGAGTCCTTTCCGAAGCCGAAGACCATCCGGACGTGGAAGCGCTCCACGCCCGGGCCTCCGCGATCGATCCCGGAATCTCGATCGCCACCGTCTACCGGACGGTCCGGCTGTTCGAGGAAGCGGGTATCCTCGAGCGCCACGATTTCGGCGACGGCCGGGCCCGCTACGAAGCCGCCGACGCCACCCATCACGACCATCTGATCGACGTCGAGACCGGCAAGGTCATCGAGTTCGTCGACGAGGAGCTCGAGGCCCTCCAGCGGCGGATCGCGGAGAAGCTGGGCTTCCGGCTCGTCGACCACCGGATGGAGCTTTACGGCGTGGCGCTGGGACGCAAGGAATAGCGAGCGGCGCGCGGCAGTCGCCCCCTCGTCATGTCAGCGAAGGCTGGCATCCCCGCGGGTGAAAAGCACCTGCGGTCTTCACCCCCGGGGCCTCAGCCTTCGCTGGGGTGACGTGCTGGGATTGGAAGCCGCGATTGGCCCGGCCGGCGGCTTGCTCTAGACCCGCCCCGATGGTCCGCCTCATCCTCCGAGCCCTGGCGATGGCGGCAGCCCTCATGGTCTGCCTGCCGCTCCATTATATGTGGATACTGCTGCGCCGCCCTTCTCCCTGGCCGCGCCGCTTCCTCGGCCTGGTCGCGCGCTCGGCCGGGATGCGGCTGCGGGTGGCCGGCGTTCCCCTCGAGCGGAACGTGCTCTTCCTCGCCAATCATCTGAGCTGGCTCGACATCCTCGTCCTCGCCGGCGCGAGCGGAACGGCCTTCGTCGCGAAGGCAGAGGTCGCCGCGACTCCGGTGGTGGGATGGCTGGCCACTCTCAACAACACGGTCTTCGTGGCGCGCGCCGAGCGGTCCGCCGTTCGCGGGCAGGCCGACGCTCTTCGGGCCGCGCTGGCGAGCGGGCAGCCGGTCGCCCTCTTCCCGGAAGGCACCACGGACGGCGGGCCCGACATTCTTCCCTTTCGCGCCAGCCTGCTCGCGGCCCTGTTCCCGCCCTTGCCCGGAGTCATGGTCCAGCCGGTGGCGCTCGATTACGGCGCGGCCGCGCACGACCTCGCCTGGATCGGCGACGAATCCGGCCTCGCCAACGTCAGGAAGGTGCTTGCCCGGCGCGGCACGACCTCCGTCACCGTGCATTTCCTCGCGCCCGTCGATCCCGCCGACGGCGACCGGAAGGCGCTCGCGGCCGTGGCCCGGATGGAAATCGTCGAAGCCCTCGGCCCTTCCGGCGCACGGGCGGATCGCCTATAGCGCCGCGCGATGACCAGGCCCGCTCCGAAAACCTTCCAGATCAAGTCGTTCGGCTGCCAGATGAACGTCTATGACGGCGAGCGCATGGCCGGCCTTCTCGAGGGAGAAGGAATGGCCCCCGCGGCCTCGTCCATCGAGGCGGACCTCGTCGTCCTCAACACCTGCCACATTCGAGAGAAAGCGGCCGAGAAGGTCTATTCGGAGATCGGCCGGCTGAAGCGCGAGGACGGCTCGCGGCCGATGATCGCCGTCGCCGGCTGCGTCGCCCAGGCCGAAGGCGCCGAAATCCCGCGCCGGGCGCCGAACGTCGACATCGTCGTCGGGCCCCAGGCCTACCACCGGCTTCCGCAACTCGTCGCCGAGGCTGGCCGCGGCGGCCGGGGCATCGACACCGACATGCCGCTCCTCTCGAAATTCGGCGCTCTGCCGGCGCGCCGAAAGCCGGGGCCGAGCGCCTTCCTCACCGTCCAGGAGGGCTGTGACAAATTCTGCACCTATTGCGTCGTCCCCTACACGAGGGGCGCGGAAGTCTCGCGGCCCTGGGAAGCGGTGATGGACGAGGCGCGGGCCCTGGTCGACGCCGGCGCGAAGGAGATCGTCCTGCTCGGCCAGAACGTCAACGCCTGGACCGGTGAGGACGAGGCGGGGCGGTCGCTGGGGCTGGACGGGCTGATCCGAGCCCTCGACCGGCTGCCGGGCCTTGACCGCATCCGCTACACGACCAGCCATCCCAACGACATGACCGAAGGCCTGATCCGCGCCCATGCCGAGGTCGAGGGCCTGATGCCCTTCCTCCACCTGCCCGTGCAGTCCGGAAGCGACCGGGTGCTCAAGGCGATGAACCGAAGCCACTCGTCCCAAAGCTATTTGCGAATCCTCGAACGGGTCCGCGAGGCCCGGCCCGATATCGCGGTATCCGGCGACTTCATCGTCGGCTTCCCCGGCGAAACCGAAGCCGAGTTCGAAGCAACTCTCGAAATCGTCCGCGCGGTGAACTACGCACAGGCTTACTCGTTCAAATATTCGCCGCGCCCGGGCACCCCCGCGGCGGCCATGGAGGATCAACTGCCCCGGGAAGTGATGGACGATAGGCTGCAGCAGCTTCAGGCCTTGCTCAACGAACAGCAACTGGCGTTCAACCGCGCCAGCGTCGGCCGGCGCACCAGCGTGCTGCTCGAGCGGCCGGGCAAGAAGCCGGGGCAGATGATCGGCAAGACGCCGTGGCTCCAGTCTGTCCATGTGGAGACCAAGGCGGCCATTGGCGACATGATCGAGGTGGAGATCGTCTCGGCCGGGCCGAACAGCCTGGCCGGTACCGTCGCCCCAGCGCAGGCTGGGGCCCCAGCGGGTGGAAGGCACCTGCGATCTTCACCCGCCGGGGCCACAGCTTTCGCTGGGGCGACGGTCTGATGCCTCCCAAGAAAGCCCCCGACCCCGTCGCCGCCGCGCCTCGCGCCCGGCTCGAACTCGAGTTCGAGCAGCCGCATCTGCTCGGGCCCCTGTTCGGCGAGTTCGACAGGAACCTCGTCGCCATCGAGGACCGGCTCGGGGTCTATATCGCGGCGCGCGGCGCCAAGGTTCAGATCGAGGGCGAGCCCGAGGACGCGGCCAGGGCGCGGGACGTGCTTCTCGGCCTCTACAACCGGCTCGACGAGGGCCAGGACATCGACGCGGGGATGGTCGACGCGATCATCGCCATGTCCGGCCAGCCGACCCTCGACGGGATCATCACTTCCGAAGTGGCCGAGCCGCCCAAGGTGATGATCCGGACCCGCAAGAAGACGATCGTCCCGCGCTCCAAGATGCAGGCCGTCTACATGGAGGCGCTCGGCCGGGACGAGATGATCTTCGCATTGGGGCCGGCAGGCACCGGCAAGACCTATCTGGCGGTGGCGCAGGCGGTCCAGCAGCTGATCGGAGGCTCGGTCGACCGGCTGATCCTGTCGCGTCCCGCCGTGGAGGCGGGCGAGCGGCTCGGCTTCCTCCCGGGCGACATGAAGGAGAAGGTCGATCCTTACCTGCGCCCGCTCTACGACGCCCTCTACGACATGCTCCCGGCCGAGCAGGTCGAGCGGCGGATCGCGTCGGGTGAGATAGAGATCGCGCCTATCGCCTTCATGCGCGGCCGCACCCTCAACGACGCCTTCATCATCCTGGACGAGGCCCAGAACACGACCCCGGCGCAGATGAAGATGTTCCTCACCCGCTTCGGGATGAGGAGCCGGATGGTGATCTGCGGCGATCCGCTCCAGGTCGACCTGCCGGAGCCGGGCAAGTCGGGCCTCGCCGACGCGGTCGCCAAGGTGGAGGGAATCCCCAAGATCGCGACGATCCGCTTCGGCGCCGGCGACGTGGTGCGGCATCCGCTGGTCGGCAAGATCGTCGAGGCCTACGAGGGGAAGGCGGCGTGAGGGCATTCATCCGTCGTCCCAGCGAAGGCTGGGACCCCAGGGAGCGAAAGGCGCCTGCGTTCATCACCCGCCGGGGCCCCAGCCTGCGCTGGGGCGACGCCGCATGATCGTCGTCGAAGCGGACGTCTCGGAAGAGTGGGACAGTAGCACCGACTGGGCGCAGCTCGCCAAGGCGGCCGTCCGCGCCGCCGTGGCGCAGAGCGATGCGGCCGGCCTCCTTGAGAGCGGTGTCGCCGTCGAGATCTCGGTCCGGTTCACCTCCGACGAGGAGGTGAGGGGCCTGAACGCAGACTGGCGGGGCAAGGACAAGGCCACCAACGTCCTCTCCTTCCCGATGGCCGAGCCGGACCAGCTCGCGGCTCTCGCCCGCACCGAGACCGGCGAGGCCCTGCTCGGCGACATCGTTCTCGCTCAGGGAATCTGCGCCGCGGAAGCGGCGGAAAAGCGCCTCGCAATCTGCACCCACGCCGCCCATCTGGTCGTCCACGGAGCGCTCCATCTGCTGGGCTTCGACCATGAGCGGGGCGACGAGGAGGCCGACACGATGGAAGAGGCCGAACGGCGCTCGCTCGCCCGGCTCGGGATCGCCGATCCCTACGGGATCCACCACTGATGGCTGACGATTCGAACGGCGAGCGCAGCATCTGGCGCGGAATCCGAGCGATGCTGTTCGGGGACGACGGCGAGGCGACCCTTCGCGAGGAGATAGAGGAGGCGATCGAGAGCCACGAGGGCGAGGCGCCGATCGTCGGCGACCTGTCGCCGATCGAGCGCCAGATGCTGCGCAACCTGCTCCATTTCGGCGAGAGCACGGTCGCCGACATCGCGGTGCCGCGCGGGGACATCATCGCCGTGCCCTCGACGATCACCTTCGAGGGGCTGGTCGCCGCCTTCGCCGAGGCCGGGCACAGCCGGCTTCCGGTCTACGAGGAGAGCCTCGACAGCGTCATCGGCATGGCCCACATCAAGGACGTCTTCACCGTCGAAGTGTCGGGCGCGGAGCCGCCCGAGGAGATTGCCGGACTGCTCCGCAAGCCGCTCTACGTGCCCGAGTCGATGGGCGTCCTCGACCTGCTCGCCCGGATGCGCTCCGAGCGGGTCCACCTCGCCATCGTCGTCGACGAGTTCGGAGGGACCGAAGGCTTGGTGACGATCGAGGACGTCGTCGAGGAGATCGTCGGCGAGATCGAGGACGAGCATGACGAGGAAGCGCCCGGAATGCTGATCGCGCTGGAGGACGGAATCTGGGAAGCGGATGCCCGCGCGGAGCTGGAGGAGGTCGCCGAGACGATCGACGCTCGCCTCGGAGCGGTCGAGGAGGATGTCGACACCCTGGGCGGCCTCGCAACCGTCCTCGCCGGCCATGTCCCGCAGGCGGGGGAGATCGTGGAGCATCCCTCGGGCTGGAGGCTCGAGGTGACCGAGAGCGACACTCGGCGGGTCACCCGGCTCAGGCTGCACGCGCCGCAAGAGGGGGCGCTTTCCGACTAGCCCAAGCTTTCAGGCGATCATGTCGATGATCCCGGGCAGCGCTCCCGCCAGGGCGGTCGAAGCAAGGCCCAGGACGATCTTGAGCAGCTGCAACGGCCCCCTGAACGCTTCCGGCAGCTTCGACGTCTCGGCAGCTGCGGCCGCACCCGATTTCACCTTCGCGGCGAGCCGGGCGGCGACCGGGACATAGAAGGACGTCAGCATCAGGCTGAACGTACAGCCGTAATAAGCCAGCATAGCCGACGTGTAGTTTTCGTAGCCCTCGGCCGACGGCAGCGCATAGAGCGGCCAGCGCAGGAAAGCCCCGATGAAGACGAGCGCCGCTCCGAGCAACAGGGCGCCCAGATAGAGGCAGATGTTGAGCCATTTGGCCTGCGATTCCCAATGCGCCTGGAGCTCGGAGGCGCCGGCCTCGGAGCCCGGCTTCCCGGCAGGGAGCCGATCCGGCTTCGGGTCTGCGTCACCTGCCGGATCCGAAGGGTTGGGCTCAGGCTCCGCCAGGCACGAGATCGCTCCGACGACCAGCGCTGAAAAGGCCAGGACGACGAGGAGGAACTGAAGCGCGGCGAGGGACCTGGCCTTGTCGAAGCGCGGATGCGCACAGTTTTTCTTGTCGTGATCCTTCCAGTAGGGAAGCCGGTCCACCGCCACCCCGGGCTTCTGGAGGGCGCCCGCCGCCTTGGCCTGGCCGGCAGTCGCGGGCGAGGCCGGTGTCGCCGCTCTTTCGATGTCGGCCCGCTCCGCCTCGCGCGCAGCCAGGCTGTCGGCGTGGTTGTAGGCGGCCGCCAGGCAGAACAAGGTCCGGCCCGGATATTCCTCCGCTCCGGGCGCGGCGACTCCGGTAGTGCCCAAAGCCGCGGCGGAGAGGGCGACATAGGTGATCGCAGCGGCCAGGCGTCCGGGCCCGCCGAGCTTCAGAACCCTGTACGAGCAGCACAGGAGGATGGCGCCGGCTGCGCCCGCCACCAGGAGGAAGGCCGCTGCGGCTCCGATCCTCGCGGCGCCCTCTTTCGTGAGGTCGAACTCGGCGAGCCGGTCGGGGCGGATGTCGAACGGAAGGGCGTAGTTGGTGAGGACCCAGAGATTGACCAGGAAGACGAGCGCCGGCAGCAAGCCGATCAGGAAGTACCAGCGATTGATCGTTGCTCCGGTCTGCTCGCCTGGCACCACCCGCCTCCCCCTTTGATTGAGTAACAGGCCGGCACCGACTAGGTAAAGACGCTGTCGCCGTTGGCCGGGGAGCAGCATGCGCTTTGAACATATTCGCCTCGAGACCGGCCCCGCTTCGGTCGCCACGATCACGATCGCGCGTCCCGGCCGGCTGAACGCCCTCTCGGGACAGACTGTCGACGAGCTTCGGGCCGCGGTCGAGGAGGTCGGCGGCTCGGGGACGCGCTGCCTGCTTCTGATCGGCGAGGGCCGGGCCTTTTCCAGCGGCGCCGATCTCGCGAGCGGCGGCGGCTTGCCCGAGGATGCGGGCGCTGCGCTGGAGAAGCATTTCAACCCGCTGGTCGAGGCGATCTTCGCTCTTCCGATCCCGGTGGTGGCGGCGGTGAACGGGCCGGCCGCCGGGGCCGGCTGCTCGCTCGCCCTTGCCGCCGACATCGTGATCGCCGCGCGGTCGGCCTATTTCCTGCAGGCGTTCGTCAATATCGGCCTGATCCCCGACGCGGGCGCGACCTGGCTCCTGCCGAGGCTCGCCGGGCGGGCCCGGGCGATGGAGATGATGATGCTCGGCGACCGCGTTCCGGCGGAGAAGGCGCTCGAATGGGGGCTGATCTCGCGGGTCGTGGAGGACGAGCATCTGGCTTCCGAAGCCGTGCTGCTGGCGACCCGGCTGGCGCAGGGGCCCACCGTCGCGCTGGGGCTGATCCGCAAGCTGGCGCGGGAGGCCGGAGACATGCCCCTGAGCGATGCGCTGGCCGCGGAGCGGGCGGCGCAGCGCGACGCGGGCGAGACGGAGGATTTCAAGGGCGCCGTGGCGGCGTTCCTCCAGAAGCGGCAGCCTCGCTTCGAGGGGCGCTAGCGGCGGGACCCGTCGCCCGCCTCATTATCTCGGCGGCGACTTCGGCGGGGCGGAGTCCGTCGGTGGCGACGTGCTCGGCGAAGGCCGGGTCTTCCAGCGCCGCGCTGCAGGCCTCCACTCGCGAAAGACTCCATCGCCTTGACCGCGGCCAGTCCAGCCGCCGGCGGATCCGGCGTCTCAGGGTGGCGGGCGATGCGACGAGCGTGAAGTGACGCAGGTCGATCCCGTCGGCGCGCAGGCCGTCGACGATCTCGGCATGATAAAGCGGGTTGGCGAGGATCATGGGCACGATCAGGAGCGCCTCCGCCCGCTCCGCCGCCGCCGCGCGCAGGGTCGCCACGGTCAGCTCCCGCCACGCGGGCAGGTCCTGGAAGTCGGGCGGCCCGCCTCCCGGCCAGGTCCGCCGGAGCATGAAGCCGATCTGCTCGGGGTCGATGACGAAGGCCCCGGGCGCCGCCGCCGCCAGCTTGCGCGCGACGCTCGACTTGCCCGCCCCGTGAGCGCCGTTGATCCAGATGAGCATTGCCGCGCTCCGCTTACGCGCTGTCCGATCCCAGCGACCATGGCCTCGATTCATGCTCGGGTTTGCCTTCGCGCACCACTCCCGAATAAGGAGGCTGATCCTTTTGAGCTGACGGAGTTGTACCGGCCCATGGCGACCACGATCGAGGAACTCGAGCAGCGGCGCCGCCGCGCCGAGCTGGGCGGAGGCGAAGCGCGGATCGCCGCTCAGCACAAGAAGGGCCGGCTGACCGCCCGGGAACGGCTCACCGTCCTGCTCGATCAGGGCAGCTTCGAAGAATATGACATGTTCGTCGAGCATAATTGCGCCGACTTCGGGATGGAGAGCCAGAAGTTTCCGGGGGACGGGGTGGTCACCGGCTCGGGCACGATCAACGGCCGGCTCGTCTTCGTCTTCGCCCAGGATTTCACGGTCTTCGGAGGGTCGCTGAGCGAGCGGCACGCGCAGAAGATCTGCAAGGTGATGGACATGGCGATGAAGGTGGGCGCCCCCGTCATCGGCCTCAACGACAGCGGCGGAGCGCGGATCCAGGAAGGGGTCGCCAGCCTCGCCGGCTATGCGGAAGTGTTCCAGAGGAACGTGCTCGCCAGCGGAGTGGTGCCGCAGATCAGCCTGATCATGGGGCCGTGCGCGGGCGGGGCGGTCTATTCCCCGGCGATGACCGACTTCATCTTCATGGTGAAGGATTCTTCCTACATGTTCGTCACCGGCCCCGACGTGGTGAAGACCGTGACCAACGAGGTGGTGACCCAGGAGGAGCTTGGCGGCGCAGTCACCCACACGACCAAGTCCGGAGTCGCGGACGTCGCCTTCGAGAACGACATCGAGGCGCTTCTGGCGACCCGCGACTTCTTCGACTTCCTGCCGCTCTCCAACCGCCACGAGGGGCCGGAGCGGCCGACCGCCGATCCCTGGGACCGGAGCGAGCCCAGCCTCGACACGCTCATCCCCGACAGCGCCGCCAAGCCCTACGACATGCACGAGCTGATCCGCAAAGTGCTCGACGAGGGCGATTTCTTCGAGATCCAGCCCAATCACGCGGCCAACATCATCGTCGGCTTCGGACGGGTCGAGGGCCGAACGGTCGGGGTCGTCGCCAACCAGCCGATGGTGCTGGCGGGCGTGCTCGATATCGCCAGCTCGAAGAAGGCCGGGCGCTTCGTGCGCTTCTGCGACGCCTTCGACATCCCGATCCTGACCTTCGTCGACGTCCCGGGCTTCCTTCCCGGAGTCGCTCAGGAGCATGGCGGGATCATCAAGAACGGCGCGAAATTGCTCTTCGCTTATGCCGAGGCGACGGTGCCCAAGATCACCGTGATCACCCGCAAGGCCTATGGCGGCGCCTATGACGTCATGGCGTCGAAGCATCTGCGCGGCGATTTGAACTATGCCTGGCCGACCGCCGAGATCGCCGTGATGGGCGCCAAGGGCGCGGTCGAGATCATCTTCCGCAAGGACATAGGCGATCCGGAGAAGATCGCCGAGCGCACCCGCGACTATGAAGCCCGCTTCGCCAACCCGTTCGTGGCCGCGTCGAAGGGCTTCATCGACGAAGTCATCATGCCGCACTCGACCCGGCGCCGGATCGCGCTCGGCTTGAGGAAGCTGAGGGACAAGCAGCTCGAGAATCCGTGGAAGAAGCATGACAACATCCCGCTCTGAGATGGGGGACGGAATGCGGATCAGCATCGTCGCCGCGGTCGTCCTGAATTCGGGCGGAGAGACTCTTCTTGTCCGGAAACGGGGAACGGAGGCGTTCATGCAGCCGGGCGGCAAGCTCGCGGACGGCGAGACGAACCTGGTCGCGCTGGAACGCGAGCTGGCCGAGGAGCTCGGATGCGGCATGGACCGCACATCCTGCCGTCCCCTGGGCAAATTCAGCGCTCCTGCGGCCAATGAGCCCGGCTGGACCGTCGAAGCTGAGCTCTTCGCCGTGACCCTGGCGGGGAAGGTCCGTCCTTCGGCGGAAATCGTCGAGGCCGTGTGGATCGACCCGGACGTCGAGCCGCAATTTCACGTCGCGCCCCTGACCCGCGACCACGCGCTGCCGCTGGCGCGCGAGCTGAAGCCGCAGGCGGTGCGCTCGTGAGCTCGCGCTACGACGAGCTGGAGCGGCTGCAGCGGCTTCGGGAGAGCGGGGCTCTGACCGACGAGGAGTTCCAGCTCGAGAAGAGGCGGCTGCTTGGTCATGAGACCATCGCACCGGCGGAAGATCCGGCGAAAGAAAGTGTGGCGGTGGAACCCCCGACGGGCTCGCGGCGCCGGCTCTGGATCGCGCTCGGCGCCGCGGCGCTGGTCCTCGCCGTCATCGCGGGCCTGTATTTCGGACGGACTTCGGGAGGCGACGACGGCATCATCGACCTTCCCATGCCCACGGAGACCGAGGCCGCGGATGCCAACCTCGTCGAGGCCAGGGCGCTGCCCGACATTCGGGCGCTTCCGGCCGAAGAGCAGGTCGCGCGCGCCTTCGAAGCGGCGTTCGGGAGCCGTGGCGAGGCCGTGCTGTCGGTACCGGGCGACGGCTCGGACGAGGACGTGCGCTACGCGCCGGGGCGGCTGATCTGGCCGGCTTTCGGACCGGTGCTGATCAGCGAGGGCAAGGTTCAGGACCCCGCCCACGCCAGCGCCGGCAAGGTCGCGGTCCATTATCTCAAGCCGGCCGGAGACCGGTTCGAGGTCGCGCGCGCCTTTCCCGCCGCAGTCGCCACCGGATCGAACGGGCAGATCGCCCGCTGGAGCCTCAATCCCCGATTCTCGAACTGGCCGGTCATCGCGGCGGAAGGCGGCGGAACGGGGCAGGGCTATACCTGCTCATGGCTGACCCTCACCGAGCTCGGGCCGGCCGGCCCGGCCGGGATCGGACGAGTCCCCCTCCTCTATGACGACCGGGGCGCGAAGGAGGACGGGACGGGGAGGGCGATCGAGGGAAAGATCCTCAACATCGTCAAGAACCAGTCGTTCGACGTCGTCTATTCCGGCTCGCGCGCGTTCAGCGAGCATTATGTGCGGGGACCCGGCGGCTTTGCCGTGGCCGGGGGCAAGTCGACCATGGAGACATGCTGATGGGGCGAAGCGAGGATCTGCTGGTAGGAGCGATCGGGCTGGCCTTGCTGCCGATGATCGCCTGGCGGATCCGGCGCGGGCTGAAGGAGGGGCGGCTGCCGCTCTACCGGACCTATGTCGGCCGTGACGAGGCGGGGAGCAAGTTCGGGCTGCTGCTCGCTCTGCACGCGCTGAGCTTCGTCGTCGTCGCGCTGATCGCCGCCGACCTCCTGCTGGATCTCGGTTTTCGGTCCGGCGGATGACTCGCAAGCATCGGTCCGGCCCGGAAGCGGACGCGCTCTATCCGCTTCTGAACCAGTTCCTCGGCGGTTACCTCCACGAGGACTGGCCGATATTCAGCGGCACTCCGGAGAAGGCGGTCGAGCAGGCGATTGCCGAATATCCGGTGCCGGCTCGGCAACAGGTGCGCCGGGAGCTGGCCGCCCTGCTGGAAGGTTGCGAAGACGATGTCCGACTGGGCCGAATCCTCAATGACGATTTCGGCGTGAATCTCCACTTCAAAAAGCCCGGCGAGGCGCGGGCATTCGCCGAAGCGGTCGAGCGCAAGCTGCTCATGTCCATCAAGTCTCATTTCGAGGGTCGAATCGAGGGTAACACGCAATGAAATTGGGTCGCCTCAACCATGTCGGGGTCGCAACTCCGTCGATCGAGACGTCGATCGCCCATTATCGGGACGTCATGGGCGCGGAAGTGATCCGCGAGCCCTTCAACCTGCCGGCGCAGGGGGTGAAGGTGTGCTTCGTCGACACTCCGAACACGCAGATCGAGCTGATCGAGCCGCTCGGTGAGTCGAGCCCGATCCAGGCCTTCCTCGCCAAGAACCCGGCGGGCGGGCAGCACCATCTTTGCTACGAGGTGCCGGATATCCACGAGGCCCGGGCCTGGTTCGAGGGCAAGGGCGCCAGGGTGCTCGGCGAGCCGCGCATCGGAGCGCACGGGACGCTCATCTTCTTCGTGCATCCCAGGGACATGGGGGGCGTTCTCACCGAGATCATGGAGAGTCCCAAAGAGGTGCAATAACCGAATTTGGGTTCGCTCGCCGACAGGAGTAGACTGGTGCGATGAGCGAGAAGGTGACGCTATGAGCAAGCCGAGCACGACCGTGCCACTCGAGATTGCCTCTGACGATCTGGCGGACCTCGAAGAGTGGGCACGGAATAGTGAAACGAGCGTTGCCGAACTGCTGCAGGAAGCGTTGCAGCAATATCTCCGTTATACTCGTGACGACATTACCGATCTGCGACGGCGGATGCAGGGCCCTTCCTACACGCTTGAGGAGGTGAAGGCGCATCTGGCGGAAAGACGGCTCCGGTTCCGTGGGGAAGCCGCCGAATAGTGGGGCTGGAGTTCAAGACCGAGGCCGAGGACGACCTCGTCCGAATTTTCGAGTTCAACCTGCAGCGCACCGAGGCGTGGGCCCATCGGGTCGAAAGCCGCCTGCTTGATCGCTGCGAAGAACTGCTCCGCACTCCGCGTCTCGGGCGGGCTCTCAAGGAGGCTAGCACGTTTCGCCTTTCCGTGACTGACATCCAGTATGTGATCGACTACGAGCTTGCCGGAGATCTGGTTCTGATCGTTCGTATCCTCAGCAGCCGGGAAGTCCGATGAGCTCCGACAAACCCACCCGTTCCGCCTGGCAGGCCGCCGCCTCCAAAGAGGTGAAGGGCAAGGATATCGTCTGGCACACGCCGGAAGGGATCGAGGTCAGGCCGCTCTACACGGGCGAGGACGTCAAGGGCATCGACCCCGGCCTGCCCGGCTTCGCGCCCTATACGCGCGGGCCATACGCTTCGATGTATACCGGGCGGCCCTGGACGATCCGGCAATATGCGGGCTTCTCGACCGCGGAGGATTCGAACGCCTTCTACCGGCGCAACCTCGCGGCGGGGCAGAAGGGCCTGTCGGTCGCCTTCGATCTCGCCACCCACCGGGGCTACGACAGCGACCATCCGCGGGTGACGGGCGACGTCGGCAAGGCCGGAGTGGCGATTGACACGCTCGAGGACATGAAGATCCTGTTCGACGGGATCCCGCTCGACACGATGTCGGTCTCGATGACGATGAACGGCGCGGTGCTCCCCGTCATGGCCTTCTACATCGTCGCCGCCGAGGAGCAGGGCGTCGCCCAGGCGCAGCTCTCCGGGACCATCCAGAACGACATCCTCAAGGAGTTCGCGGTCCGCAATACCTACATCTACCCGCCCGAGCCTTCGATGCGGATCGTCGCGGACATCATCGCCTACACTTCGGAGCATATGCCGAGGTTCAATTCGATCTCGATCAGCGGCTATCACATGCTCGAGGCGGGGGCGACGGCGGTGCAGGAGCTCGCCTATACGCTCGCCGACGGCATGGAATATGTCCGGGTCGCCAGGGCCAAGGGTCTCGACGTCGACGCCTTCGCGCCGCGGCTGAGCTTCTTCTTCGGCATCGGCATGAACTTCTTCATGGAGATCGCCAAGCTGCGCGCGGCGAGGACTCTGTGGCACAGGATCATGGACGGGTTCGGAGCGAAGAACCCCAAGTCGCTGATGCTGCGCACGCATTGCCAGACCTCCGGCGTGTCGCTCACCGAGCAGGATCCGTACAACAACATCGTCCGGACGACGATCGAGGCGATGGCGGCGGTGCTCGGCGGGACCCAATCGCTCCACACCAACAGCTTCGACGAGGCGATCGCGCTTCCGACCGACTTCTCGGCCCGGATCGCCCGCAACACCCAGCTCATCCTCGCCGAGGAGAGCGGGATCACCAACGTCGCCGATCCGCTCGGCGGGTCATGGTTCATCGAGAGCCTGACCCGCGAGCTCGCCGACAAGGCCTGGGCGCTCATCGAAGAGGTCGAGGCGATGGGGGGCATGACCGCGGCCGTCGCGGAAGGGCTCCCCAAGCGGCGGATCGAGGAAGCGGCGGCTGCCCGGGCGGCTCGCGCCGACCGCGGCGAGGACGTGATCGTCGGGGTCAATCGCTACCGGCTGGACGACGAGGCGCATCTCGACATCCTCCAGATCGACAACGACAAGGTCCGCACGGGCCAGGTCGCCAGGCTCGCGAAAGTGCGATCGGAGCGCGACGAGGCGGCGACCAAGGCGGCGCTCGACGCGCTTCGGGAGGGCGCCCAGGGGGATTCGAACCTTCTCGCCTTGTCGGTCGAGGCGGCGCGGGCGCGGGCGACGCTGGGCGAGATAAGCCAGGCGCTCGAGGATGCGTTCGGCCGCTACGGCACCACTCCCGAGCCGGTGAAGGGCATTTACGGCGGCGCCTATGAGGGCGACCCGCGCTGGGACCGGGCCGGGGCCGGAGTCGAGGCGATCGGGAGGCGGCTCGGCCGCAAGCCGCGAATGCTGGTCGCCAAGATGGGCCAGGACGGCCACGACCGCGGCGCCAACCTCGTCGCCTCCGCCTTCGCCGATCTGGGCTTCGAGGTGGTTCCGGGGCCGCTCTTCCAGACCCCGGAGGAGAGCGCCCGGCTCGCGGTCGAAAGGCAGGTCGACCTGGTCGGCGCGTCCAGCCTCGCGGCCGGCCACAAGACCCTGGTTCCGGAGCTGATCGGGCATTTGCGCGACATGGGCCGGCCGGACATCAAGGTGGTCGTCGGCGGAGTCATCCCCGCCCAGGATTACGACATGCTGCGCGAGGCGGGGGTCCAGGCGATCTTCGGCCCGGGCACCAACCTGGTTGACGCGGCCGGCGAAGTGCTCAAGCTCCTTGGACATAATATGCCACCGCTCGAGGAGGCCGCGGAGTGATCGAGGACGAAAGGAGGGTCGAACCCGGCCGCCACGCGGATCCGGACACTTATGGCGAGAGCCTGCTCTACGATTTCTCCAAATTCATGACGACGCTCTCGATCCTCGCCCTGGGCGGCGTGCTGACCCTTACCCAGACCGCCGATCGCGCCGACATCAAGACTTTCAACATCGTCATGTCCGTCGTCGCCATCGCCTTGGCGGGAACGCTCGCCCTGACGACGGCCAATTCGATCGCTTACGCCCGTTCGTCCGGGCAGCCGCTGCCTCGGAACCTCCACCGCTACACGCTGGCGACCATGGGCCTGCTCGGCATGGGAATGGGCATGTTCCTCTACATGTGGATGGATACCCTGAACTGATGGTCTTCGCCGTTCCGGGCCCGAGGCGCAGGCGCCGCGCCGAGGCGACGGCAGGTCGCCACGTTCGGGCGCTCGCGGTGTCCTTGACTCTGCTGGTTCCGTCGATGGGATATGCGGCAACGCCCCTCGAGGCCGCGACCAAGGCGATGAGCGCGCAATCCCTTGCCGAGGCGTTTCGGGAAATTTGCCTGGGAACCGGTTTCGATCCGTCCCGGGCGACGATGGCGATGCGAAAGCTCGGCTGGCGAGGCACGATCCTGCAGCGGCCTGGGTTGCAGGCGCGCTTCACCCATTGGCGCACTCAATTCGGAGGGTTGCAGGTCGGCTACCGGATGATCGGTGGCATCGATCTGCGCAAGTACAATTGCAGCCTTGTGGTCAAGGAGGCGTACGCCCCGGCCCCCGCCGATCTGGAGGCTGCTCTCGAGGTCGCACTGGCGCCAGCGCGATTCGAGGATCTGAAGCCGTCTCGCCGCGGCCCTCATCGCCTCGCCCGGGTCACCGACCGTGACGAGGAGCAAACCTATCTGATCTTCTCGAGCGGCAAGGTGCCCATGATCGAAGCCGGAGGAGCGATTGCGCTCCATCCCGGGCTTCTCATCGACTACACTTATGCGAAGGGTCCCCATGCCAGGGGATCGACAGGGGATTGATGTTCAAGAAAATCCTGATCGCCAATCGCGGCGAGATCGCCTGCCGGGTCATCCGAACCGCCCGGAAGATGGGCATCGCCACCGTCGCCGTCTATTCGGACGCGGATGCGCGGGCGCCGCATGTGAAGATGGCCGACGAGTCGGTCAGGCTGGGGCCTCCGCCGGCGAGCGAGAGCTATCTCAACGCCGAGCTGATCATCGACGCCTGCAAGGCGACGGGCGCCGAGGCGGTCCATCCCGGCTACGGGTTCCTCTCCGAGCGCGAGAGCTTCGCCCGGGCGCTCGAGGAGGCCGGCATCGCCTTCATCGGGCCGCCGCCCGGCGCGATCGCGGCGATGGGGGACAAGATCGAGTCGAAGAAGCTGGCGCGCGAGGCCGGAGTCAGCGTGGTTCCGGGCTTCGTCGGCGAGATCGACGATACCGAGCATGCGATCAGGATCGCCGGCGAGATCGGCTATCCGGTGATGATGAAGGCCTCGGCCGGCGGCGGCGGCAAGGGCATGCGGCTGGCCTTTAGCGAGACTGACGTCCGCGAAGGCTTCGAGGCGACCAAGCGCGAGGGGCTTGCGAGCTTCGGCGACGACCGGGTGTTCATCGAGAAGTTCGTCGAGAATCCGCGCCACATCGAGATCCAGCTGATCGGCGACAAGGCCGGCAACCTCCTCTATCTCGGCGAGCGCGAATGCTCGGTCCAGCGGCGCCACCAGAAGGTCGTCGAGGAAGCGCCGTCGCCCTTCGTCACGCCCGAGATGCGCAAGGCGATGGGCGAGCAGGCCGTCGCCCTCGCCCGCGCCGTCGGCTATTTCAGCGCCGGCACCGTCGAGTTCATCGCCGGAGGGGACCGGAGCTTCTACTTCCTCGAAATGAACACGCGGCTCCAGGTCGAGCATCCGGTGACGGAGGAGGTGACCGGCCTCGACCTCGTCGAGCTGATGATCCGGGTCGCTGCCGGCGAGGACCTCCCGTTCGGCCAGGACGAGGTGAAGCTGAACGGCTGGGCGATCGAGAACCGGGTCTATGCCGAGGACCCCTATCGCGGCTTCCTGCCCTCGACGGGCCGGCTCGTTCGCTACCGGACCCCGGCCGCCTCGTCGGCCGAGGACGGCATCACCCGGATCGACGACGGAGTCGAGGAGGGCGGCGAAGTCTCGATGTTCTACGACCCGATGATCGCCAAGCTGATCACCTGGGCGCCGACCCGCGAAGCGGCGATCGACCGCCAGGTCGAGGCGCTCGATTCTTTCGCGATCGACGGGATCGGCCACAATGTCGATTTCCTCTCCGCGCTGATGCAGCACCCCCGGTTCCGGGAGGGGCGCCTCACGACCGGCTTCATCGCCGAGGAATATCCCGAAGGATTCGAGGGCGCTCCGGCCGACGAGATGCTGATCGAGGATCTGGCGGCGATCGGAGCGATGCTTGCGATGGAGACCGAGGCCCATGCCTGCTCGGTCAGCGGCCAGCTCGGCGCCCCGGTGACTCCGCCGGAGGAGCGGATGGTCCGGCTCGGCGGGCGGAGCTTCGCGATAAGGTTCGACGGTTTCGAGGGCGGCCTCCTCGCCTATCTGGACGAAGGCGAGGGGCGCGAGATGATCGGCCGCTGGGAGCCGGGCCAGCGCCTCTTCAAGGGCATGATCGACGGCCGCAGCCGGATCGTCCAGGTCGCGCGCCGCGGTCGGCAGTGGCGGCTGACGACCCGCGGCGCCTCGCATTTCGTCGACGTGCTTCCGGCCCATGTCGCCGAGCTCAGCCGCCACATGATCGAGAAGGTGCCCCCGGACCTTTCGAGATTCCTCCTCTGCCCGATGCCGGGCCTGCTCACGGCGCTCAACGTCGGCGAAGGGGACAAGGTCGAGGCCGGGCAGCCGCTCGCCGTCGTCGAGGCGATGAAGATGGAGAATATCCTGCGCGCCGAGAAAGCCGGGGTCGTGAAGTCGGTTTCGGCCAGGCCGGGCGACAGCCTCGCGGTCGACGCGGTGATTTTGGAGTTCGAATGACTTGGCCGTCGCCCCAGCCAAGGCTGGGCCCCGCGGGTTAATGAGTGACAGTATACATTTACGGGGAGGAGCAAGCCGTGGGACGGCCTGCCGTCAACGAGTTAAATGTATACTGTCACTGTTTACCCTGGCACCGGAGAGTCCCGCCGGATCATCCAAATCCGCATCGGATCCGGCTCGGAAAAGAGTGACAGTATATATTTACCGAGACGGGCCAGCCCCGCTGCGGCGGTGCGGTCAGCGGTAAATGTATACTGTCACTGTTTACCCGTGTGCCCCTGTCACGGATTACCGTCAGTCACGGGCTACCGTCACGGATCACCCGATCTGCCAAGATTGGAGCAGCGGCTCTCTTCTGCTACAATCGTGCTCGAACGAGGGGGCCTGCAGACATGGACAAGCTTTCGGTCGAGGCGATTGCGTTCCTCTTCGGCTGTGCCCTCCTCGTCGTTGCAATTGTCGGCGGCGGGATCAGCTTCAAGGGGACCCGAATCCCGAAATTGCCGATGGTGCCAAGGGTGCTTTGCGGCTTGGTCGGTCTTGGCCTCGTCCTGACTGGACTGAAGGTGATCAACCTGCCCTCTAGCCCGGAGCGTCCACCGCGACCACGCCACTGTCAGAACCTGCCGCCCAACAATGTGCCGCCGAACACGCCATCCGTGACCATTACCGATCGACTTGGCGACAACCAGGACTACGAGCGTATTGACATGTCGATCGATGGGCGCCTGGTCGGCACTCTTTGCGTCGAGGAAGGCCGCGAAAGCGACAAGATCGTCGTGCCGCAGGTCAATCGCGAGGCTCAATGGTCGGCGACCGGATCGGAGCAACGCAAGCTACGCGACAAGACCGTAAGGCTGCGGAGCATCCAGGGGAGGGGCTCCATAGATTTGACCCAGGCCGGAAGCTATTCTGTTCGTATCGTGGCCGACGGGTCGAGCGATTCGGTTCAAGTTGTCTGGCTCAGACGAAATTAGACGGAGGACTCACATGAAACGGTCCAAAAGCACGTCTTATCGCGCCGCGGCCGGCGCTATCCTGGTTTGGCTGACCGGATCCATGGCGACGCTCACGCCTGCGTATGCCGCTCAAGGCGCGCCGAGAATCAATCAAGCCTCGCCGCGGCTGCTCCTGATTGTCGAGGAACGCTCGGCACCCGGAGCTCATGCGCGACATTTGGAGCTGGCCCGCAAATGCGCTGTCGACCCTTCGGCGCCCCATGCGCCGAGACGGCTCCTGGCGGCAGTTTCGCTCAGTGGAAGAGAGCGGATTTGGTTTGTGTACGGCTATTCCGATCTAGAACCGCTCCTCGCCGCCAGCGTGGAAACGAACGGCTGCAAATATGGCGGCAACGGCTCCGAGTTCATCGAAAGCCGAACGAGTACCATCCTGCGCTTCCGCCCGGGGCTGAGCCGCGGAACGCGCTTGATGCCTGATGGCACGCGGTATTTCACGGCCAGAACGCTCATGATCCCCACCAACCGCTTGGCGACCCTGGAGAGTTCCTTCGCCTCGACGATCGCGGCCGACAAGACGGACTCCGCGGGCGTGATTTCATACGAAGTCATCGCAGGAGGATCGCCACACGCGGTCATCCAATTGACGCCTCTCTCGACAGCGGCAGAGGCCGAGAGAGCGGCCGGCATGAACAGAAGCCAGGCTCCTTCGCCGCTCGCGGAAGCCGCCGACGCCTCCTTGGATGAGTATTTCGCCGTTATTCCTCCTCGTTGAGGCGCCGGCTGCTCTCGAACTTGGCCTGCCCCTCTGTTGCGGCATCAGCCAAACCCGCTTGCCCCTCTCCCCCCTTCCCCTATGTCCTCCCCCGTCCAGCGGGCGGCTCAAGCGCCTGTGGAGGCTCGGCCAAGGCTCAGCGCGTGGGAGGTAGAGACGAATCGCCCACCCCTATCGCGCTCATATCACTCAGGCCGCGTCCCGAACCGTCATCTCGCCAACCCCGTCGTGCCGCGGTCCGATGGCGATCTCGATGTCGTGCCCCAGGGCCCGAAGGCAGGCCTCAAGCTTCGCCTGGCTGATGTCATCGAGCTTACCCCGTGCGATCAGCGACAGCTTCGGCTGAGTGATCCCCGTCCGCGCCGCCGCCTCCCGCTGGGTAAGCTCCGTCTCGGCGATCGACTTCTGGATTCGAATGGCAAGCTTCGCCTTGACGACGAAGACGGGGCTGAGCTGAAGCTCGTCGAGCACGCTCCTGCCGGCCGGAGTCATATGGCCATCCATCACAATCCCTTTACCCAGGCCAATCCCTGCCCCTTTACCCAGGCCAATCCCTGCGCTCCGCGCGCACGAGGATCCGCGCCACCTCGTCTATATCCAGGTCAACCTCCGCGGCATCGAGCTCGCTCGGCCCCTCGAGCTCATCGCCATGCTCCTCCGACACGAGCAAGTGGCCGGCCAGCGCCTCTTCAGCGTTGATCGCCGCTTCGGCCAGGGTCTCGCCGGCAGAGGTGCATCCAGGCAAATCCGGGAAGAAGACGCTGTAGCCTCGCCGGCTGCGCTCGATGGTCGCGGGATAATAGACAATAGCCATTCGGCCGTTGTGGCCCACTGCGGCAGTGATCCAAAATCCGGATGAGGACGATAGCTCGAACTTGATGGCTGCTGCTGCATCTTTGCGCCTTCGTGCCTTCCGACAAAAACTGAGTACGTACTGCGTTCGAAACTAAGGCACCGGTTGCTCCGAGGGTCGTCACCCCGGACTAGATCCGGGGCCATGGAGACGGAAGGAGCGTATCTCACGCCGCGGTGTTCATGGATTCCGGCCTTCGCCGGAATGACGGAGCGCGGCACGCCCGCCTCCAAACCCGCTTGCCCCACTCCCGCCCTTCCCCTATATGCCCCTCCGTCCAGCGGGCGCTAAGCGCCTGTGGAGGCTCGGCTAAGGCTCAGCGCGCGTAAGGTAGAGGCGAAGACGCCCGCCTGCGACGCGCTCTTTTTGCTTATTCGGCTTCGCTCCGCTCGCATGTGAGCCCGCAGGATGCTTTCGCCGCATGGGGCGGCGGGGGCAATCACGTTTCGAAGACCGGGGGAGACAACCCCTGGCCGGAATAAAAGCAACGAAGGAAGACTGATTTTATGGCCACCACGGCGATGCCGACTCGCGACGATTTCGCGAAACTGTTGAACGACACCCTCGGCGGCGAGAATGAGGGCTTCGAGGGCAAGGTCGTCAAGGGGACGGTCACCGCCATCGAGAACGACATGGCCGTGATCGACGTCGGGCTGAAGTCGGAAGGCCGGGTTTCGCTCCGCGAGTTCGCAGCGCCGGGCCAGAAGGCCGAGATCGCCGTCGGCGACGTCGTCGACGTGTTCGTCGACCGGGTCGAGAACCACCAGGGCGAGGCGATGCTGTCGCGCGACCGCGCCCGTCGCGAGGCCGCCTGGGACAAGCTCGAGACCGAGTTCACCGCCGGCAACCGCGTGGAAGGCATCATCTTCGGCCGGGTCAAGGGCGGCTTCACCGTGGACCTCGGCGGCGCCGTCGCCTTCCTTCCGGGTTCGCAGGTCGACATCCGGCCGGTCCGCGACGTGACGCCCTTGATGGACATCCCGCAGGCCTTCCAGATCCTCAAGATGGACCGCCGCCGAGGCAATATCGTCGTCTCGCGCCGCGCCATCCTCGAAGAGACCCGCGCCGAGCAGCGCAGCGGCCTCATCATGTCGCTGGCCGAGGGCCAGGTGGTCGACGGCGTGGTCAAGAACATCACCGATTACGGCGCCTTCGTCGATCTGGGCGGGATCGACGGCCTCCTTCACGTCACCGACATTTCCTACAAGCGGGTCAACCACCCGTCCGAGGTGATCAACATCGGCGACACGGTGAAGGTGCAGATCATCCGCATCAACCGCGAAACCCAGCGAATCTCGCTCGGGATGAAGCAGCTCGAGGCCGATCCGTGGGAGGGCGCCGGGGCCAAATATCCGGTCGACGGCGTGTTCAAGGGGCGGGTGACCAACATCACCGAGTACGGTGCCTTCGTCGAGCTCGAGCCGGGCATCGAGGGCCTCGTCCACGTCTCCGAGATGAGCTGGACCAAGAAGAACGTCCATCCGGGCAAGATCGTCTCGACCTCGCAGGAGGTGGACGTGTCGGTGCTCGAGGTCGACGAGGAGAAGCGCCGCATCTCGCTCGGCCTCAAGCAGGCCCAGGCCAATCCGTGGGAGGCCTTCGCGGCGTCGCACCCGGTCGGCACCGAAGTGGAGGGCGAGGTCAAGAACGCGACCGAGTTCGGCCTGTTCGTCGGGCTGGACGGCGACGTCGACGGGATGGTCCACATGTCGGACATCGCCTGGGGCGTGACCGGCGAGGAGGCGCTCAATCTCCACCGCAAGGGCGAGATGGTGAAGGCGGTCGTTCTCGACGTCGACGTCGAGAAGGAGCGTATCTCGCTGGGCATGAAACAGCTCGAGCGCGGCGGCGTCGCCAAGGGCGGCACCTCGGCGGCGGGCGGCGGAGTGAACAAGAACGAGACGGTCACCGTGACCGTGCTCGAGGTCCGCGACGGCGGGCTCGAGGTCCAGGTCGGCGACGACGGGGCGACGGGCTTCATCAAGCGCACCGATCTCGGCCGCGACCGCGACGAGCAGAGGCCCGAGCGCTTCCAGGTCGGGCAGAAGTTCGACGCTCTGGTGATCGGTTTCGACCGCTCCAAGAAGCCGAACTTCTCGATCAAGGCGCTGCAGATCCACGAGGAGAAGCAGGCCGTGGCCCAGTACGGCAGCTCCGACAGCGGTGCCAGCCTCGGTGACATTCTCGGCGAAGCGTTGAAAAACAAGGCCAAGGACTAATCTATGTTAGGGCGGGCCGCGGTGCGGTCCGCCCATCGGCCCGGCGCACCGGATGTGCGGCAAGGGCCGAATTTTCCTTGTCTTTTTCAACCTGAGATATTGCGTTCGGTGCGATTTTCAGATTTAACTTGGGTTAGCGGATCATGCTTTGGGGCAAGGCAATATCCGCACTGGCCCGTTTTTCTCACCTTGGGGGGAAGCTGTGATCCGTTCCGAGCTCGTGCAGCTGCTTTGCGATGATCATCCCGATCTCACCGGCAAGGAGATCGAGCGGGTGGTTTCCGCCTTCTACGATTCGATCACCGAGCAGCTCCAGCAGGGCGGCCGGGTCGAGCTTCGCGGCTTCGGCGCCTTCTCGACCCGCGAGCGGGACGCCCGCAAGGGCCGCAACCCGCGCACCGGCGATTCCGTCGACGTCGACGCCAAGCGGGTCCCCTATTTCAAGCCGGGCAAGGAAATGCGCGAGCGGCTGAACGTCTGAAGCACCTTCCGTCATTCCCGCGGAAGCGGGAATCCATGCCGATTCCCTACATTTCACAAGCGTCCGATGGACACCCGCTTTCGCGGGAGTGACGATCGTGGCATGCCCCATGTGTGCGGACGTGGCGGAACCGGTAGACGCCGGAGACTTAAAATCTCCTGCCCCTCGGGGCGTGCGGGTTCGAGTCCCGCCGTCCGCACCAGGCCCGCTTACACGCCCGTCTCAGGCGTGCAGGCCCTGCTGGAACGGCGTTCCCGCACCGAGCTTCTGGGTCAGGACGTCGCCGCGCATGCCCTTCTTCTTCGTGCCGCCCTCGGGATCGAACGAGATGTGGACGATCTTGCGCGACGTTTCGAGGATGAGCTGGTCGAATTCGATCTCGCCGCGGTCATGAGCGTCGCGGATCTTGCTGGCGGCGCCGATGGCCGAGAAGCCCGCGGCCCGGAAATCGGCCGCGTGGCCGAGCGCGTGCGCGGAATTGGCGACGCCGCCGACGGCCTTGTTGACGACCGGATTGCGATAGCCCGAGGTGATCACGATCGCGCAGTCGCCGAGGATCGATCGGACCTTCTCCATTCCCGCCGCGGTCCGCTTCAGATTTTCGAGATGGGCCGGCGTCGGCATATTGTCGTTGCCGAGCTTCTCGGCCGTCGAACTGACGATGAACTCGCCCAGCGAGAAATGTTCCGAAAGCTTCATCATCACCCCTCCTGATGAGCCGGGCGCCGATGCCCGGCAGGGCGAGCTTATCAATTTGGAGCGGCCACCGGAAGAGCTTCACGATTCCGAGGGGGATCGGGACGGACGGCGGTGCATGGGCCTGGGCATCGAGCCCGGACCTCGCGGCGGTTCCGCCAAAGCCCACCCAGTCTTGGCCTAAATGCCAGGGCGTGCGGACGTGGCGGAACCATCCGTTCGTCGAACCCCGTGCTAGGGTTCGCTTCCGCCGTTTCCGGTATCCGGATCCAGCACCAGAGGGACATCATCGAACCCTTCCGGGAAATCATGTGTCGAAACCTTCATTCGCAGGTGAATATTCATCGAGTATTTTTCGTGGTTCTCGGTTTCGATCGGCCTTCCCTGTCCGTCGCAATACCAGTTCTCCAGCACAAGAACCTCGTATGGCGGATAGATGCCAGTATCGATTATGGGATTAAGAAAGGTATTGTTCTGCGCTCTTTCCGGCTTGCTTCCCCCTTCCATACGCGCGCTGTATTTCGCGAATTGCACCATATTTTCCGGGTCAAATCTGACCGAGTCGTTGTCAATGAATATATAGATCTTACTCTGGCTGCCGAATGCCCAGCTGTCGAAATTCTCTCCCAAACTGTTGGGGTAATAGTCCGCCGGTGCTCCTGTCCGCATTGCGACGAATTTCTGTCTTATCTTAGCTGTGGTATCGACCTCTGTTTTGGCGAAATGCGCGTGCTTCACGGCCAATCGCCCGCCCTCAAATTTTACATAAACCAGGCTGGCATATTGAGGATCGTATGTACCGTCGTAATTTGCCGGTTTCCTCCGAAGAGCGTTAGCCGGATCGACAGGAATTGACGGAACTTCCCAAGGGTCGTTTACCCCCAGCGGGCTCATCGTCGTCGGCATCTCAATTCTCCTTTTTCGTAAGAATCCCGATCCGCATCGTCCTGGCCTTGGCTGCCAGTTCCTCACCGAAGCCGGCCATCACCGCCTCCATCCGTTCCGCGTCTCGCAAAACCTCGGTCGGGTCGTGGCCAAGCTCGCGCAGCGCCTGGGCGAGGTGCAGCAGCGTGCGCAACCGCGCCTCGATGACTCGACCGTCGTCGCTCCTTGCCGAGAAGACCGCCTGCTGCCGTTCCAGGCTTTGCCGCAAGATCGGCACCGCCCGCGCAGGCCGGCCGGCCGCGGTCCACACATTTGCAGCGCCGATGTCGGACCAGCAGCGGCGTAGGGCATATTCGACATTGGCGGGGTCGATCGCGATTAGCGGATCGAGCAGCGCGGCTTCCTTGCGTCGGCTTTCGAGCGCCTCGTCATGCCGTTTGAGCGCCAGCTGAGTAAGCGCCATGGCCCCATGACGGTTCGCGAGCGCGAGCAATATCTCCGATGACCTGGCTAACGCGGCCTGCTCGAACCTGATCGCCGCGGCGCACTGTCGTTCCGCCACCTTCAGGGCATATCCGTCTTCACGATTGAGATCGCACAAATTGCCGTTCGCATATCCGAGTTCGAGCAGGCTGCGGACGCTGCCCGGCTCCGCCTTCGCCAAAGCCTGCGCCTGGGCCAGATAGCCGGCCCAGTAGCGTGTGGCGGCGGCGCGGTCCTTGCGCCGCTTGGCGATGAGGCCGAGATAATATTCACTTTGCGCGTGGGCGAATATGGCATCAGGGTGGCTGGGGGCCTTCGCCAGCATCGCGGCGGTGCTGCGATGGGCCTCGGAGAACTTGGCCAGAGCGGCGTCGTAACGGCTCCGCTTTTCATCGTCCTGCCCGAGCTTATGGAGGACCCTCGCGCGATGCGCCAAGCTGTCGTCGGCGAGACGGCGCAGATTGCCCTGCTTGCCGTAATAGTCCATCGCGAGCTGGTTGACGGCGACCATCAGCTTGACGTTCCCGGTTCCCTCGAGCTCGCCGCGCACCTCGGTGAGCAGCTTGCCGATCATCTCGTCCGCCGTGACCCGCCGCCGCTCCGCTTCCTCGCGGGCGCGCAACGCCATCACCAGCAGCAGCGCCATGATTAGCACCAGCATCGCCGCTCCCGCCGTGACTGCCGTCACGCGTCGGACCTGGCGTTGGGCGTCACGCTGGACGAGGGTATCGAGGGGGAGGTCGGCCAGGCCGGCGACGATCTTGAGGAAGGCGAGGCGCTTGCCGTCGCCTACCCTGCGGAAGTCCGCGGCGAGCGGCTCGGGGCCGGTTCGCAGCGCCTCCGGCATCGACTCGGCCGGCTCGCCCGCTGCAAGCGCCACCAGAATCGGCGCCTCCGGATGGAGCTCCCGGAACAGGGCGATCTCGCGCTCCACCCAACGCGACCTTGCCGCCTCGGGGGAAGCCACCACCACGAGCGCCGACGAGGCCGCGATCGCCTCGCGCACCGCCGCCGACAAGTCCGTCGCCGCCGACAGATCCTCGCGATCCCGGAAAACCGGCCCGATCCGCCCCGGCGCCTGGCCGGGGAGCGGCGTCACCCGATCGGCAAGCCGCCTCGGCAGCCGATACCCTTCGAGCCTGCGCTGAAGCCAAGCCGCGAACGCCTTGTCCTTGTGGCAATAGCTGACGAACGCACGGAACGGCCTGACCGAATCCATAGCGAGTCCCCCTCAATCCGGCTGAGAGGAGGATGCACGCTTCCTGGATATTTCCAAATCAAATAGCGCCATAATGGCGCTTGCGGGCAAAGGAATTCGAATCGTGTGGAAGACGCCTGCGGAGGCCCCGTTCCAACCCCTCTGATGCCTAGGCCGCTTCCTTCGGCGGCTCCGCCGGCACGGCGGTCCATTCGCAGCGGTGGAGGCTGATCGGATCGATGAACATTCCGCCCATCCGGTCGCCGAGCTGCCAGCGGACCTGGGCGTTGACCGGGCCCACGCCCGGAACGTCGAGCGAGACGTAGCTACCGATCCGGACGGCCTCGGCGCACTCGGCCATGAAGCCGCTGGTCGAGACGTCGCAGACCGTCACCTCGATGCTGTACCAGCTCTGGGCGCGGAGCTGCGTGCGCCCCGCGACGGGGGTCCGGCCCGATCGGCGCGGCTTGAACTGGTTCATGCGCGCGATCCTAGAAGGCCAAAGGTGAAGGCTCGGTAAAGGCGACGATGAAACCGTCACCCGGCGGAAGCCGGGGCCTGGACGGGCGGGACACCGCGCCCTGCTCGCGGGGATCCCGGCCTCCGCCGGGATGACGATGATTGAAGGCTGGGCTATCGCTGTCGGCCGATGGTGACTCGCTTCCCTCTCCTGTACGGCCTTGCCGCCGCAGCCTTGCTCGTCGCCGGATGCAGCGGCGAGGAATCCGGCCCGATCTCGATCAGCGCCGTCGGCGGCCAGCCCCGGATCGTCAATCCCAACCGGGACCGGCTCGACCCGCCCTCCGCGATCCTGCTCGAAGCCGCGGCCCAGGGCCTCGTCCGATTCGACGCCGGCGGGGAGATCGAGCCCGCTCTGGCGCAGCGCTGGATCGTTTCCGACGACGGCCTGCGCTATACGTTCCGGCTCGGCAAGGCGCAGTGGCGCGGGCGCCGGATCACCGCGGAGCAGGTGGTCGCCAGGCTCCGAGCCTCGGCCGCGCCGGCAAGCCGCAATCCGCTTCGGCCCGTGCTGGGCGCGGTCGACGAGTTCGTGGCGATGACGGACGACGTGCTCGAGATCAGCCTCAAGACGCCGCGCCCCAATTTCCTCCAATTGCTGGCCCAGCCCGAAATGGCGATCGTTCAAGGCGGCGAGGGCTCGGGCCCTTATCGGTCGGAACGGCAGCCGGACGGATCGGTGCGGCTCGTGCCGGTGGAGTCCGAGGCGCAGGAGGACGATTCAGCGCCGCCTCTGCTTTTGCGCGGAGAGAGCGCGGCTCTGGCCGCCGCCCGCTTCGGCGAGCGCCAAGCCGATCTGGTGCTCGGCGGGACGTTTGGCGACCTGCCGCTGGCCCGGGCGGTGCGCGCGCCGGCGGCGCAACTGCGCTTCGATCCTGTCGCGGGGCTGTTCGGCCTCGCCTTCGCGGCTCCGGAAGGCCCCTTCGCCCGGATGGAGATCCGCCAGGCTCTCGCCATGGCGCTCGATCGGCCGCCGCTCACCGCGGCCATGGGCGTTCCCGGCCTCCAGGCCCGGGAATCGTTGCTCCCGCCCGGAATCGAAGGCCTGGCCCTTGTGTCCGCGCCGGCCTGGATCCGCGCTCCGCTTGCGGCCCGGCAGGCTCGGGCCACCGCCCTGCTTCGCGAGGCGGGCGACGGCGGCCGGCTTGCCGTTCGGGTGGCGCTGCCCGAAGGACCCGGATACCGGCTGCTCTTCGCCCGCCTCAGGCGCGACTGGGCCGCGGTGGGCGTGGAGACGATCCGGGTGTCCGCCGGCTCGCCCGCCGACCTGCGTCTCGTCGACGAAGTGGCGCCGGCCGGGCTCGCCAGCTGGTATCTTCGCCGCTTCTCCTGCGAGGCGAGCCGAATCTGCGACCCCGCCGCCGACGAGATGATGGCTGCGGCCCGGATCGCCCCCGACGCACGCACCCGCCGCGGAATGCTCGCCAATGCCGATCGGATACTTGCCGGCCTCGGCCCGTTCATCCCGCTGACGGCGCCGGTGCGCTGGTCGCTGGTTTCGCCCCGGCTCACCGGCTTCCGCCCCAATGCCTTCGGCCGCCATCCTGTCGGCGAGCTGATCCGAGCGCAACCCTAGGAGACGAGCATGCCGAGCCCGCAGGACCCGTTCGAGGCCGTCGCCGACCGCTTCTCGCTGGGGCGCGATCCCGCTTCCGTGCGGCGGCGAATCGAGGCCATGGAGGCTCTGCTCGAGCGGATGTTCACCCTTCCGGGGACCAATCGCCAGTTCGGCCTCGACGTGATCTTCGACATCATCCCGGTCGGCGGAAGCCTGATTGCCGCGGCGATGGGAAGCTGGCTCGCCTGGGAGGCGCGCAACCTCGGAATGCCGAAATGGCACCTCGCCCGAATGGGCGGCAATATCGGGGTCGACTTCCTTCTCGGCGCGATCCCCTGGGTCGGCGCCATCCCCGACTTCTTCTTCAAGTCGAACACGCGCAATCTGAGGATCGTCAAGCGCTGGCTCGACAAGCACCATCCCGAGACGATGGTCGTGGAGGGCGAGGTGGTCGCCCGCCCGCCGGGCGGCGAGGGGCGGCTGCCGCCGGGCTAGCGGTTCGCGCCCGGGTCCCCCCGTCCTTCGGAGAACCAGGCCTTGGAATCCGGCCTGAAGAGCAGCCAGAGCGAGATTATCGAGAGGATGCACTGAACCGCGGCGAGGATCGCCGGCAGGGGCCCGTAGGACAGGGTCTGGCCGAAGCCGAGCAGGGCGATGACCAGCCCGAGCCCGCAAAGGACGACGTAGATCCATTTGGCCACCGGGCTGCCGTGCGCGTGGATGAACCAGATCAGCAGCAGGTAGAGCGCGATCGTGACCGCCTGGATCCCGACGATTGTCCCGGTGCCCATCCCGGCGCCGGTGGCGGCAACCGCCGATTCGATCTTATCCCATGACAGCCACGTGGCGAGAATTCCGATCGCCAGCGAAAGCAGAACCACGCGCGTGAAATTGACGATCGACGGCGGCCGCATAGTGAAATCTCCCTGTTCGAGCGCATCATCTAGAGCCATCCGCCCCCGCGGCGAAGATCAAAAATCGCTTCAGGCGGCGGTGAAATCGAGCCCGATATCGGCCGCCGGCGCCGACTGGGTTATCCGGCCGACCGAAATGTAGGCGACCCCGGTCTCGGCCTTGGCGCGGATCGACTCCAGCGTCACTCCGCCGCTCGCCTCCGTGGGTACCCGTCCCGCGACCAGAGCCACCGCCTCGCGAAGCACCGGTACGTCCATATTGTCGAGCAGCAGATGCGTGGCTCCCGCCTCCAGCGCCGGCTCGATCTGGTCGAGCCGGTCGACCTCGACGATGATCCGGACGATCCCGGCCGCGGCGGCGCGGCGCACCGCTTCCGCGACCCCGCCCGCCACCGCGACGTGATTGTCCTTGATCATCGCTGCGTCCCAAAGGCCCAGGCGATGGTTTTGCGCGCCGCCCATCCGGGTCGCGTATTTCTCGAGAAGTCGAAGGCCGGGGATGGTCTTGCGGGTGTCGAGCAGGATCGCGCCGGTGCCTGCGATCGCATCGACATAGCGGCGGGTGAGGGTGGCGATTCCCGAGAGATGCTGGACGATGTTGAGCGCGGAACGCTCGGCGGTGAGCAGGGCCCGGGCCTTGCCGCGCAGCCGAAGCAGGTCGGCGCCGGCCTCGGCGGGCTCGCCGTCCCCAACGAGGCGCTCGATCTCCACCTCGGGGTCGAGCGAGCGGAAGAAAGCTTCGGCGACGGGCAGGCCGGCGACGACGATCGCCTCGCGGCTGTCCATGACGCCGGCGAAGCGCGCTTCGGCGGGGATCACGGCTTCGGACGTGATGTCGCCGGCATCCCCGAGATCCTCGGCGAGGGTGGAGCGAACGAATGAGTCGAGGTCGAAGCCGGGGAGATCAAAGCTCATGCGATAGACCCTTCGCGTCATGCTGAACTGGTTTCAGCATCCAGTTGTCCGCTGCTCGAAAGGGCGACCAGCTGGATCCTGAAACAAGTTCAGCAACCATTAGCTGATTGCGGTTTGTTTTTGCCAGGCGGAGCCTCTGGCGAGGACGGTGTTGACGAAGATGAGGAGCTTTCGAGCGCAGGCGACGAGGGCCTGTTTGTGGG
>DASVVM010000095.1:0-19088 GCA_036386555.1 Allosphingosinicella sp. | reverse complement strand
TGCGGCCCCAAATTCTGCTCGATGAAAATCACGCAGGAGGTGCGGGATTTCGCAGGGAAGCAGAACGGGAGCGCAGACACCTTCCTTGCGGCTGAGGACGCGGAGCGAGGCATGGCGGAGATGAGCGAGCGATTCCGGGAGGTCGGTAGCGAACTTTACGTCGAGGCGGGCGGGCGGGAGCACGACTGAACGGGTCCTGAGCAATTAGAATGCCACGTGGGAAAACAAAATGACTACTGTTTACCTTGATACGAGCGTTGGTATAAACGAGTCATTTCTAAGGTCAGAGTATTTTCAAGCTTTTCTGAAGGCCTGTGCTATTTTGCAGTATACGGTCGTCATCCCAGAAATCGTTGTTGATGAGCTGAAAGGTAATTTCCCGAAAAAACTCCAAGAAAAGTTGCGAGTATTTCAAAAGGCAACAAAGGATCTAAGCAAGCTGGTCAATCTAAACGCATCCCTCGTTCCACTCTCAGAATCTGTACATATCTATAGCGATTGGCTGGAGGAATTAATTGACAGATATGGCGTCTTGATAGCTCCCTATCCGGATGTTTCTGCTAAAGAGCTTGTGGAGCAGTCATACGAACTAAACAAGCCCTTCAAGGGGTCTGGTGAGGGGCATAAGGACTACGTCGTCTGGAAAACCATTGTCATGCACATAGCGAACCCTGATACAGTACCGCCAACCATATTTCTGACGAACAACACCCAAGACTTTTGCGAACTCGACGATAGCAAGGTGCCTATTCTTCATTCTTACTTGTCTGAGCAGATCGACGATCCAGTTCGCCGACCTAGAGTATACACGTCGATAAAAGCTGTATTCGCAAGCGAGCTCTCTCCACACTTGGAGGGGATTACACTCGATGACATCCCCGACCTATCTGCCCACGACATTGACTCAATGGTGGGGGAGTTTCTCTTGGAAGACCTGCCAAGCCGCTCGCTCTACGGGTTGGAGGGGGTGCCCTTCAGCAACGAAATTTCGATTTCGTCGATAGGCACTCATAATATTGGATCTGTCTCTCTCAAGAAGGTTGATGATGAAGTAGTCATCAAGATCCTAGGAGACATTGAACTCGAAGTCGACGGCTTCATAGATAAGTCTGATTATTACATGCATGAACACCTAGGTTCTGACATATTCGTGGTAGATGGAGACTGGAATGACCATGTTATGTTTGTATCTTCTACGGTCCAAACAAGTTTCGATCTGACCATTTTTTATTCGACAGAAACTGGCGGATCAAGTGGATACGAGATATCGCTCCCGCAGGAAATAGAGGATGAATGGCCGTACAAGTAGCGACTACCTTTTGGCATTTAGGATCCAGTTAATTTTGGGTGGAAATTGGTGGCATCAGAAGGCTAGCGATGGTTGACTTACCTCATCCAGCCGTATCATGCCCACCAAAAGCCATTGATTTTGGGCGCCAAATTCAGCGTTACGCCTTTTATGAGTGCTGAAGCCTAGCGCGAGTCCGGCTCGCATATACTCATCTTCGTACTTTCCTTTCAGCGCTTCTATGGCCCGTCTACGACCGTACGCCCGTTCAAAGCGCGAAAAGGCCGCGGCTGTCTCCCAGTCGTCACATTCGTGGATTCGGTCCTTACCATCCTCGTCTCGCCATTTGGCGATGAACCGCATGGAACATGGTGTTAACGGTTTTGCAGTGGCATCGAACATTGAGAGTTGATTGGCTAATTCGCTGTGCTTCAGCGTCTCCCGGGCTAACTCGTCCGCTGACTTTTCGAACGCTTCCAGTGTGAAGCTCTGAGGCCTGATCAACGTCAGTGACTCTCGTTTGCTGTCGGCTTCTGCGAAGGAAGCCCGAACGAGTGGTTCGAGAAATGAGGCCCGCTCGTTTTTCTTGATTTCTCCGACGACCTCCAACGTCTCTGGTATCACCTTTTGGCTCTCAAGCCGGGGATCGTCCCGCGATTTGGTGAATTGATAACGGATCCAATTCCAGCGCTTAAATTTCTGGGTGTCTTCCAGTATCCGGAACGGAACAGGATACTGTCTTCGCCAAGTTTGATCCCGTCCGACCCCTGCGCAGCATACGGTCTCAAAATACTTACTGGACCGATGCGGCTGAGCCTTGATTAGAATGAAGCACTCGTCGGTCTCTGCCGGCATGGGCCGCTCCTACCCTCACACCCCAGTGTGAAGCCTTGATTTGTAGACTCTTTTCAAGTTTGTCGGCAACAATCTTTCGATGGCAGTCGCCCGGATCGCGCTCGAAACACATGAGGCAAATTGCCTTTTCGGAGGCAAGTTTCTCAAGGTCGCTCAATGCCTCCCTCGCTACTGACGTGCTGATCGCCTCGTGATAGATTTCTCGAAAGCGCGCCATATCACCGGCACGCGCTGCATCTCTCCCTTCCTTCGGGTCACCCAACTGAGGCAAATGCAAATACTCAATGCCAGCTTCGCGCAGGGTCGCTTCGAGTGACTTCTTTGAGAAGCCCGGCCGCCGAGATTGTGCGCGCTCTCGCACGTCTACCAGCGTTTCGATGTTACCAAGTTTCAGCGTAGCAATGAAATCCGAGAGCGTCGACCGCTCGTATCCGATGGTGGCAAGCATGGATTTCCTCCTTAGCGCGGCGCGTGCTAATCCGGCCCGACAGTGCCACCCTTTGGTTTACAAATATGACTCAAATGAGTCTGACCTTCCTAAGTCGTGGTGAAATCGGCGACTCTCTCGTCGTATTCCGGGGACCCAATTCCTAATTCGCCGCCCTATCACCCCTTCCGCAAAATCCTCTCCATCTTCTTCCCCCGCGCCAACTCATCCACCAGCTTGTTGAGATAGCGTATCTCCCGCATCACCGGCTCCCCGACGGCCTCGACTCGCGCCCCGCAGACCACGCCCGTGATCGTTTCCCTCGCCGGGTCTATCCGCGGTGCCCTGGCGAAGAAGGTCTCGAAATCCGTTCCCGCGGCCAGCTCGGCCTCCCGCGCGTCCGGGCCGTAGCCGGTCAGCCAGGCGATGATTTCGTCGAACTCCGCCTTTGCCCGCTCCTTACTCCCGGCCTTCAACACATTGCGGATACACGCTGGCGAAGCTTGCCCCACGCTCTTAGGGCGCTATCGCGTCGTCCACTTGATCTGGAACTCGATCTCTTCCTCGCCGTCGCCCCGCTCATGCTCGATGTTGTAAGTGGCGCGGACCGGTATCGAAATGCGTTCCCCTGCGATCCGGATTTCAAATCGCTGCTTGCTCTCCAGCGCATCCGCAAGCCGCCGAAGCTTCGCGATGAAGTCGGGTAGCTTATAGTCCTTCTCGATATCCCTGTCGGCCTTCGCCATCCTCGATCCCTTCGCTCCGGTTGCCATCAGCTCGATTCCGATCGGCCTGGTAGTCGTGCCGCGCGTCGCCGCATCATAAATCGGTCGCGCGCTCGCGTACATGCGTTCCGGATTGGCCGGCACTGCTCGGCGACACCGACACTTTCCGGGACCCAATACCCTTTTGGCCCCTCGCCTTTCGCGCTCTCCTTCCCGCGGCGGCGGAAGTTTTTTCGGTTCAAGGGAAGCCGAAACTGGAGAAAGATATGAACCTTTCATCCGCCTCGATCGAGCAAGCCGGCGCAAGCGCCGGGTGCCTGTCGCGCGCGCCGGTGCCGGACGCGTTCGATTCCGGCTGGCCGTGCGGGTCTGCACTGGATTCCTCGCCCCATTTATGTGAACTTCATTTCTTCGACCACGGAGGGGCTGATGTTCGACCTGGTTAATGGGGGCATGATTGCCGCAACCTTGGCCCTGGCGAACATGGCGATCCTTCAGAACAGCCCGCAGCAAGCGGATGCTCCCGAAATCGTCGTCTCCGGAATCAGCGACATGGATCACGAGATCCGCGAGTTCGTCGGAGCCCTTGCGGTGTCGCCCGGAGCGACCCAGCTGAGCCGTTTCGCAAGAAGGCCGGTCTGTCCGTTGGCCATTGGTGTTCCCGAATCTCAGAAAGAGGCCGTGGCAGGCCGAATCCGTCAGGTGGCGGCTGCCGCGGGAATCACCGTCGGCGGAAAGTCCTGCAAGCCCAACGTGGTGGTGGCCGTAACCCAGGACAAAAGGCTCTTCATCGAGGCCCTCAGGCGGCGGCATCCCTATTTTTTCGAGCAGATGTCCCCGCGTCAGCACCGGCGGCTCGTCCGGCAGCCCGGCCCGGCCACGGCCTGGCATGTGCACGGTCCGCTTCTGACGACCGACGGCCGGGAGATGCCCTCGGTTTCGGGCGACAATGGCGGAGACTATTACGTCAATTTCACGATCAATCCCGGATCGCGGATCACCATTCCCACCTATCCGCAGTTCGCGGCGGCCATGGTGATCGTTGAGCGCGGCGCCCTGGACGGACTGACGACGATCCAATTGGCCGATTATGCCTCCATGCGCGCCTTTGCCCAGCTCGACCCGGCGCGGCTGGCGGATTCGGCCGCGCCGACCATCCTCAAGGTGCTTGAAGTCCCGATGGGCGGCTCCGTGCCCATCACGATGACCCGCTGGGATTTCGGCTTGCTTCGCAGCCTCTACGCGAGTCCGACGAACCTTCATGTCGCCGCTCAACGTTCCGCGATACGCCGGCGCTTGACGAAGGAGCTGGACCACTCGGAAACCCGCCGGGATTAACGCCGGCCTGGTCGCTCGACAGCCTAAGTCGAATGCGCTTCGAGGACGACCCCGACCTTGCCGACAGGAGCGCGCCCGTCGCCCGCCACTGTGACGAGGCGACCACCGCTCAACTCTGCGTCGTCGCCGCCCATGGGACGTGACGGTTTTTCATTGAGCCCGAGTTGACCTTTGATGTAGCCAAGCTGCAGATTGCACGGGGGGAGTCGATCTATGAGTCTCCGTTACAGCTGCATCATGTTTCTGGCGCTTGGCTTCGCAACCCCGGCCGCGGCGCAGGAAGCGCCGCGTGATGCGGATCAGGAGATCGTCGTCACGGGCGAGGCCCTGGAGCGGCGGATTCGCGATTTCGTCGGCGCTTTGACGCAGGCACCGCCGCGCGGTCAGCTAAGCCGCTTCGAGTGGGAAGCATGCCCCATCGCCATCGGCCTCACCGGGGCCCAGAAAGCGGCGGTGGTGGGCCGTATGCGGCAGGTCGCCGAGGCGGCCAAGATTCCTCTCGGCGGAACGGGATGCAGGCCCAATGTCCTGGTGGCGGTGGCGCGCGACAAAAGGGCCTTCATCGAGGCCCTGTCACGAACCGTACCGAGGGTTTTCGCGGACATGTCGAGGGGCGAGAGACGCCGTATCCTCAGCGAGCCCCATGCTTCGGCTTGGCAGGGGCAAGGGCCGCCGCTCGATGCCGACGGCCGAACGCTGGAGCAGGTCAGGCTGGTGGATCCTGCGACTGGAGCGATCACATCGGATCCGGTCTACATGAACAGGACGATCCGACCCGGCACTCGGATCACGGCCCCCAGCCGCGTTCACTTCAGTCTGGCCGTGGTCGTCGTCGAGGCGGGCGCTTTGGATGGGCTGACCACTACGCAATTGGCCGACTATGCGGCCATGCGCGCCTTTGCGAAGACGGATCCGGCCAAGCTTCCGCCCTCGCCCCCGCCCACCATCCTCACCGTCCTCGACGTCCCGATGGGGGGCGCCGTTCCGATAACCCTGACCGAGTGGGATCTGGGCTTCCTGCGCGGCCTCTACGAGAGCCAGGCCAATCTGTACGGCGCCGCCCAACGGTCCGAAATCCGCCGGAAACTCGAAACCAGCCTGGGCGAGGCCGAGGGCCGCCAGGACTAGGCTTTCCGCCAAGGCTGCGTTGAATTCCGTTGGCGCGCCCGAATTCTGCTCGCTGAGATCACCCAGAAAGTGCGCGACTTCGCAGCGAAGCAGAATGCGAGCGCGGACGCGTTCCTGGCTGCCGAGGAGGCCGACAAGGGCATGGCGGAAATGAGCGAAAAATTCCGCGGTAAAGCGGGGAAATTTATCTGCCGACCTGAGTGAACGCTTTGCGCATGGCCCGATTGATAAAGATTCCAGAAATGGCCATACCTAACCCCAATTCACCGCGGAGTGGTCCCAAAATTGGCTAAGTCATCTCCTCCAAAAGTTGGGATGAAGGTTGAGTTCCCATTCCAAGTGGCCGTTTGTTCTTGGGTGGATTTGCTAGGGTATGGATCATCTATCCGCAGAGGAAAATATAATCCACTCAATCCGTTGGCCCGTGGCGCTGTTACGCGGATCAGGAAATTCCACCAGATTGTAGCCAACCATAGTGCGAAGACTTTCCCCACGCTAGTGATGAATGACGGCGCTTGTGCTTACTTCGACCTCTCCTATCGAACACGTTGGCCTACCTATGATTTCATCCAGAGGTCAAAGAGTTTGTTTGATGCTGTTCAGGAGCAGGAGAAGCAGGACGGGCACCCCGGAGCTCGAATGGTAATTGCAGCCGGATTTCGTCTTAGAGGTAGAGCTCTTCAGCGGAGTGCAATGAGAGGAGAGTTCGTCAAACAGCTTTTACGGAGATACGCAGAGGGGAAAATCTCAACTGAGGAGGCGATTACAACTGCCTCGAAGTTCGGAAGTCCGTTCGACATAGTACCTCACCTTCAGGCAAATTTTGCATTCACCAAATGCTATATTGCTGAGCAATCGGGGACGGAGGGTGGGTTGCCGGGGCCGGCATGTTATGTCGATGGCGTCCTCTTCGACATCAATCGCATCAGTTCCGCAGACATAGTGCTTAATCCCGGCGTTGATTGGAGATCGGACAAATACGACCTTTCAGCAACGTTCTACGGCTTGGTGAAGGTTAGGCGCGCCAAGCAGACCGAGCTCAATAACGGAATTCCTGCTTATCACGGACCCGCGGGGTTTCGCGATGCCTTGGAAGTTGCCGAGCTGCTAACCGGCGATCCCGGGGTTCTCGAGGCGTTGCGACGGGCCAGGAGGGATCGGTTCGCGCCATAATCCTTGAGGAACCCCCACGTACACTCCAACCGGCCTCTGGCGCGATCGCTAAACGGGACAGTATACATTTTCCGGGCCCAGCCCCTCAAAGATGCCGCTCCACGTCCATCGCCTTGTGCAGGATGCGGACGATGAGGATCGTATCACTGCCGACTTCATAGAAGATGCGGTGCTGCTCGCAGCCCAGCGATCTGGTGAGCGGGAGCACTGCCGGATGCACCGACCCGATTTCCGGAAAGTCTACGATCCGCCGGAATGCGCCTTCCACCTCATCGAGATAGGCGACGGCGCGCTCCACGCCAAACTCCGCCACGCTGTAGTCGCGAATGTCGTCGAGATCGGCCTGGGCCCTGCGGCTCAGCTCAAGCCGCATCCTTGCTCCTGTCCCTGAGGCCGGCGCGAAGCTCCGCCAGATAGTCGAACGGATCGCGGTCGCTCACGCCCGACGCGCGTCCCTCGTCGATCGCCGACTGGAGGCGACTCAGCTTTTCTTCCCGCTCCTGATCGCGGCGGACTAGGTCGCGGATATAGTCGCTGGTGCTGCTGTAGCGACCTTCCGCGACCCGCTGCTCCGCCCAGCCCTTGAGCTTGTCCGGGATCGAGACGTTCATCTGTGCCATAGCGGCTTTTATACGATTCTGCGCAACTTCTGACAAGGTTTGCGGGGGCAGCTTAGCGCTCCGGCGCCGCGCCGGCGGACATCCGCTCCGCGATCCAAGCCCCTAGAAGCGGAAGCGCGATTCCGCCCGCCCACATCCAGGCCGGATGCGGGATCATCACCATCGTGACCACTCCGGCGACGATGACCAGCAAGGCGACGATCCAGCCGGCGAGGCTCCGGCCGGCGATCCGGTTCGCCGTCCAGGCGCCGGCCAGCGCGCCCACGAACCAGGCCGCCAGCACCATCGCCTTGGCCGTGGCCGGCATCGCCGCCATCAGCCGCGCCTGGTCGGCGGGGTTGCCCGCGTCGAGCCCGGCGGGCGGCGGGTAGAGGCCGTGGGCGACGAACTCGACGGCGAAGACGCACAGGAACGCCACGACGATACCCGCAACCACACCCATCAGCATGCGCATGACCATTTCCCCCTTTTCGCGAGCCGCGCTCGTCCCGCCTTTTAGCAGAAAGCCGGCGGCGGGGCCACGCGACGGCCGGGCGGCCGGGGGCCGCCTCTACCGGGGTCCGGACCGGCTTGCCGTCGTCCGCGGCGCCGCTTACGCCTTGTCCATGATCAGGATCGTCTTGCCGCTCGCCCTTGCGCTCCTCGCCGCCGCCCCTGCGGACGCGTCGGCCGAGCCTCAACCCGCCGCACCGGCGAGAGCCAAAGCGAACCTCGCCAGCCTCTTCTCGGATAAGGATTATCCGGCCGCCGCAATCCGCAACCGCGAGCAGGGGCCCGTCGCCTTCAGCCTCTCCGTGGGTGCCGACGGCGGGCCGACCGCCTGCTCGGTGACCGGCTCCAGCGGCTCCGCCACCCTCGACTCCACCACCTGCACGCTTCTGATGACACGCGCCCGCTTCGAACCGGCCCGCGACGCCGGCGGCAGGCCGACGACCGACACGGTCTCCGGACGGATCGTCTGGCGGCTGCCGGACGACGAACCGGACCCGCCCCCGGCCCTGGTTATGTGGATGCTCTGCGTGGGCGGCGAAGCCGCGAAGCTGGTGCCCGGCGATGTGCCGCCGGCCGAGGTCGCGCGCCGGGCCTTCCCGCCGTGCAGGGCGCTGGAAGCGATCGTCGCTCCGGATCCCGAGCGGGCGCGGCTGCTGGCGGAACGGCGCTCCGAGTTCGAGCGCATGATCGAAAACACGGTCGCCACGGCGCGGGCCGAGCTCACGGCCGCGCCGGTGCCTCTGGAGACGCTCCGGACGGAATTTCCGCGCTGACCGTCGTCCCGGTGTCGGCCTGCTTCGTCTTGTCCGGCCATTGACTTTATGTTCTTTATATGTTCTAATAGGCGGCATGACCGAGCCGTCTTCCCGCCGCCGGGTCCCCGCCTTCAACCCGGTCCCCTTGCGCTATCGGCGCGACGGCTGGACTCTGGGCGGCAGGCGGATTTCCTCGGCCGTCTCGCCGAAAACGGCAACGTTGCCGCGGCGGCCCGCCATGTCGGGATGACCCGGGAAAGCGCCTATCGCCTGCGCGACAAAGCGGGCGCCGCGAGCTTCGCCGCCGCCTGGGATTCGATCCTCGCTCAGAGCCCGCCTGCTCCGAAGTCCACACATGAGCTGCTCTGGCACCGCGTCCGGTACGGCGTCCTGAAGCCGGTGATGGTCGGCGGCAAGCATGTCGCCACGCGCCATTCCCCCGACAATGACGCCGTCCTCAAGCTCTACCGCGCGGAGATGCGCCGCCGCCGCACCCTGCGCGGCATGGGCTAAGGCCACAGCGAAACAAATGACCGAATCGGGTGAAAGTCGTGACCTACGGGAGGGCCGCCGGCTTTCCTCCGCTCGCTGGCGCTTCCGTGTCGCAAAGCCGAAATGCTAGTCTCGCGGAATGACGGATTCCCGATCCTGGTGCGCCTTTCCGTCCCGGCCGCAAGGGCGGCTTCGATGACCTATGCCGCCGATGCCAGGCCGCCTTTCTACCATGGCACCCGGGCCGACCTGGAAGCGGGCGACCTGCTGAGACCCGGATTCACCTCCAATCACGCCGAGAGGAAGCTGTCCTGGATCTACTTCTCCGCCACTCTGGAGGCGGCCATCTGGGGATGCGAGCTGGCGAAGGGCGAGGGGCGCGAGCGGATCTACATCGTCGAGCCGACCGGCCCTTTCGAGGACGATCCCAACCTCACCGACAAGAAATTCCCCGGCAACCCGACCCGATCCTACCGCTCGCGCGAGCCCCTGCGCGTGATCGGCGAAGTCGCCGGGTGGCAGGGGCACTCGACCGAGCAGCTCCAGGCGATGAAAGACGGCCTCGCCCGACTCGAGGCGGAAGGCCGCAACCACATCATCGATTGATCGTCGCCTCTCCCGGCCGATCCGACCGGACCCTCGCCCGGCTCCGGGTCAGGGCCGCCTCGTCCCGGCGAACCGGCGGGTGACGCTGAGGACCTTGATCGTGCCCTCCATCCGGTTGCCGGCGACCCGGCCCGCGATCGTGTACGGGACCGCCATCCGGCTGCCGCGCAAGGTGAAGGTGGAGCCGCTTGCCGTTCCCTTCGCCTTGACGCTGCCGCGCCCGTATATCTCGCCGCGCAGGGCCGAGCCCTGCTGGGTGATGACGAACCGGCCCTCCCGGCGAGGGCCCTTGCGGGTCTGCCAGGTCAAGTCCCAGGTGCCGGCGATTGGCGACGGAGAGGCGGTCGTCCTCGACTGCGCGGCCGCAGCCGGCGGCGCCGTCGCCGCGACGGCGAGAGCGGCCGCGACGGCGAGAAACGGCTTCATCGCAAGGCATCTCCCTTCGGGAACCGCTCCAGCCTATGGCAAGGCGGATCCGGATTCCAGCCGCGATGGGACATCGGCACCCGGGCCCCTCACCCGGGCGGGCCATCGCGCAAAATCGCCCGTTCGGGCGATAGCTTTCCCGGCGCCGCCCACGCATGTTCGTCGCTTCGAAACTCGCCAGGAGGCCCCTGATGCCGCTCGCCGCCGCCCGCCCCGTCGCCATGATCACCACCGCCGACCGCAAGGCCGCCGAGCCCTTCTACGCGGAGACGCTCGGCCTCACCCGCAAGGGCGACGACGGCTTCGCGGCCCTGTTCGACCTCGCCGGAGTCACTCTGCGCCTGACCGAGGTCCCGGGCTATGCCGCGCCGCCCCATCCGGTGCTCGGCTGGGAAGTGGCCGATATCGAGTCGGCCGTCTCGGCGCTGGCTGCGAATGGCGTGTCGATGAACGTCTACGAAGGCCTCGGCCAGGACGAGAAAGGGATCTGGACCGCGCCTGACCGAAGCTGCAAGGTGGCCTTCTTCAACGATCCCGATGGCAATGGCCTCAGCCTGACGCAGATGCTCTAGTCACGGCTCAGCCTCGGTCCTGACTGTCCAAAGCAGTATGTTTCTGGTATGTTCGCATATTGGCGAGGGGAGGCGGATAGGTAATGCGAACCGACACCGCAAACCGCTTCATCCGCAGCGCCCCGGAGGCGCTTTATCGCGCCTTCGTCGATCCCGACGCTCTGATCGCCTGGCTTCCGCCGGAGGGCATGAGCGGGCGCATCCTCCTGTTCGAGCCGGTCGAGGGCGGCCGCTACCGGATCGAGCTGACGCTGGAGGGGGCGGCGCCGGGATTTTCGGGCAAGACCACCGAACGGACGGATATCGCCTCCGGCCGCTTCCTTGTTCTGGAGCCGGGCCGGCGCATCGTCCAGACGTGCGAGTTCGAATCCGCCGACCCCGCCTTCGCGGGCACGATGGTGATGAGCTGGTCGCTCGAGCCCGAGGCGGGAGGGACCAGGGTCACCGTCAGCGCTTCCGACGTGCCCGCCGGGATTTCGGCGGAAGACCATGAAACGGGCCTCGCCTCCTCGCTCGAGAATCTCGCTCGGGCCGCGGAGGCGCAATGACCCGGTGCCTCGCCCATGTCGCGCTCGTCGTCCGGGATTATGACGAGGCCATCGACTGGTTCACCGGCAAGCTCGGCTTCACCCTCCTCGCCGACGAGCCTCAGCCCGAGCAGGACAAGCGCTGGGTGCTGATCGCCCCCGCCGGGGCTCCGGCGGGTTCGACCTCGATCCTGCTGGCCCGCGCCGCCTCGCCCGAGCAGGAGAGGTTCGTCGGCAATCAGTCGGGCGGACGGGTCTTCCTGTTCCTCCGGACCGACGATTTCGAGCGCGATTACCAGGCGATGCTGGGCCGGGGCATCAGCTTCGCCCGGGAGCCGAAGCAGGCCCCCTACGGCAAGGTCGCCGTCTTCGAGGATCTGTACGGCAATCTGTGGGACCTCGTGCAGTTTGCCGCCCGGGAAGAGCCTTCGCCTCAGTGACAATCGCAACCCGTTTTCGGCGGCCGCGACATCCAACTGGCACATTGCGCGCCCAGACCCGGCGCCCTGCGGCCCGGCCGCTGCCCAACCCGACATCGACAAGGAAGAGCAGGTCATGAACCCGAACAAGGCCCTGTGGGAGAAAGGCGACTTCACCCGGATCGCCGATACCATGCGCGAGAGCGGCGAAGAGCTGGTCGCCTCCCTCGCAGTCGGCCCGGGCGCGCTGATGCTGGACCTCGGCTGCGGCGACGGCACCACCGCGCTGCCCGCCGCCCGGGCGGGCGCCGAGGTGCTCGGGATCGACATCGCCGCCAACCTCGTCGCGGCCGGCAGGGGGCGCGCCGCCTCGGCGGGCCTCGCCAATGTCCGCTTCGAGGAAGGCGACGCGTCGAACCTCATCGGCCTTGCCGACCGCCGGTTCGATCTCGTCCTGAGCATGTTCGGCGCCATGTTCGCGCCGCGCCCGTTCGACGTGGCGCGCGAGATGGTGCGGGTGACCCGCCCCGGCGGGCGGATCGTGATGGGCAACTGGATACCGGGCGATCCCACCCTGGTCGCCCAGATCCTGAGGATCAGCGCCGCTTTCACCCCGCCTCCGCCCGAAGGCTTCGTCAGCCCCGTCACCTGGGGAGTCGAGGACAGTGTCCGCGAGCGCTTCGCGGCGGCCGGGATCGCTCCGGAAGCCATCGCGTTCGAGCGCTCGACCTGGCTGTTCCGCCACTCCGGCCCGCCGGCCGAGTTCCTCGACCTGTTCCGCCATTATTACGGCCCGACCATGAACGCCTTCGACTCCGCCGCGAAGGACGGCCGTGAGGAGGCGCTTCACGCCGAGCTCGCCGACCTGTTCGAGGCGCAGAACCGCGCGGGCCCGGACCGTACCGAGATTCCCGCCACCTACCTCAAGGTGACGGTGACCAAAGCGTGATGTGCGGCACCGGCATCTTGACGTCGTGCCGCGACGGTGGGAGGCCGGTCGGGGGAGAAGGTCGATATGCGCATTTCGGGACTGATCGCCGCGGCTTCGATCCTGGTCGCAGCCTGCGGAAGCCGCGACCCGGACGGGGCGGCGCTCCCCACGAATGAACGCCAGGCACCGGCGGAGGATACCGCCGTCGCCGCGGCCGCGCCGTCCGACAAGGGCCTGGCCTTGGCCTGGGACCTCCAGTCGAGCGGCGAAGGCGTCGCCCTCGTCCTCGCCGGGGGCGACCGCCCGGCCATAAGTTTCTTCTGCCCCATCGGCGGGAAAAGGCTGGTCGTGAACGTCCCCGGCTTCCGTCCGATCGGAAGCGAGGAGCGGCTTTCGTTCGGAAGCGGCGGCGAGGCCACCGCCCTCGTCGCCGACAGTCGAGGCGACCGCCGGCGCGGCGGGGTGACCGGAACCGGCGAGGTTCCGGACGGTCTCGCCGCCCTGATCCGCGGCCCCCTTTCGGCAAGCTATGGAGCCCAGCGCAGCGGACCCCATCTCGCCCCGCCGCGGGCCCTCTCGAGCGCCTTCGTCGCGGCCTGCGGCGAGCGCGCGGTTCCACCCGGGGCGCCTCCCGCGAGTCCCGCCGGCTCGAGCAACCCCTGCCTTGTCCAGGACGGCAAGGCGCTGCGCGCGGTTGCGCTCCGCGCCCTCGGGACCGAGCCCTTCTGGAATGCCCGGATCGAAGGCCGCTGCGTCACCTATTCGCATCCGGAGGATCAGAAGGGGACTCGGATCTGGACCCGCTACACGCCCGCGCGCGGCGGCGGCACCTGGTCCGGCTCGCTCGGCGGCCAGCGCTTCGAGCTTAGGATCCGGCCCGGACCGGGCTGCTCGGACGGAATGTCGGACCGGCGCTATCCGCTCGCGGCGGAGCTGATCGTCGGCGGGGAGCAACGCCAGGGCTGCGCGGAGCCGCTCTAACTCCCTCCCTGCAAGGGAGGGGATCGAGCCGGCCGCCCTGTCCCCCGGACAGGGCTGCGAACGTCCGGGGGACGTTCGCACCGCCTCGATGGCGGGTCCGCCGACGGCGGCCGAAACTCCGAGTCGGAAGGCAGTCTCGCTTCGCTCGCCTACCCACCCCTGACCCCTCCCTTCCAGGGAGGGGAATCAGCGGCGGCCGCGGCGGACGCCCGTGAAACGGCGCTCGATCCCGAGCGCCGTCAGAGTCCCGGCCATCTTGCGGCCCTGGACCCGGCCGGTGACCGTGAAAGGCAGCGCCAGCCGCCTGCCGTAGAGCGTGAAGGAGGCGCCGGAGATCGAGCCGGTCGCGGTGGCTCCGCCGCGGTCGTAGACCATGGCGGCAAGCTGCGAGCCGCGCTGCTCGACCGTCATCGAGCCTCTTCGAATTTCTCCGCGGCTGTTCCTCCAGCTCAGGTCCCAAGTGCCGCCGATGCGCTGCGATGCCGGAGCGGCGGAAGCCGGAGCGGCGGACGGAAGGGGAGCGCCCGCGATCCCGGTCAGGGCGGCGAGCGCGGCCAGCGCCATTGCACCGGCACGAACCGACGGCTTCTCGCGACCTCCCACGTCAGGCCTCCACCCGCTCCGCCAGCCTGAGCTCGCCTTCGTCATAGCCGTCCCAATAATGGAGGCGCTCGGCCGCGACCTTGATCAGGGTCAGGCCCGGAGTGTCGACGCCCTGCTTGAACCAGCGGTCGAGCTCCTTCGTCCAATGCTCGGCGAAACGGCTCTTGTCGCGGATCAGTTCGGCCCGGCCTTCGATGGCGATGAAGAAGGGCCGCATCCCGAGCATCCCGGATTTGGCCTGATAGGCGAGGCCCACCTGGGGATCGCCCTCGATGTCCGCGACGGTGCCGGTCTCGTCGCAGGTGAAGAACCAGCTGTCGCCGTCATAATCGACCTGCCGGTTGTTGCTCATCGGCCGCGCGGCGATCGCTCCGCTCCGCGTCTTGGTGGACAGGATCGTGAAGTCGATGTCCCTCATCTTCTCGGCAAGGTCGGCAAGGCTCTTGTCGGCCATGGCGCAAATCTCCTGACGCTCGTGTTTCGGCCCAACCGATTGCAAAGCCAAAGGTTCAAGGGCTTCTCAACCTCGCAAGCGAGGATGGCCTCGGCTGGATGTTCGGCGACGCCGGCAATGCGATCTTCTGGATTTCGCCCGAAGACCTGGCCCGGCGCGATTTCAGCAAGGTCCGGGCCGCGGTCGAAGGTCCTTGAGCTCGAGCGGGCTCGCTCAGGGCATTCGCCGCGCCGAGACGATCCGCACCGGTTTCTCGATCATCTGGCCGCGCATCGGGCCTCGCCCGGCGTTGGCGACGGTCGGGGCGGCGAGGAGGGTTCGGACGACGTCCATCCCCTGCTCGACCCGGCCGAAGGCGGCGAAGCCGGGCGCGCCGGGCTTCGAGTCCATCGCCGGCATCGCTCCGCCGACGATGATGAAGAAGTCGCCCATCGCCCCGGCCGGAGCGGCGCGCGCCATCGAGACGGTGCCGTCGACATGCTTGAGGCCCGTCTTCTCCGTGGCCTCGTGAGCGATCGGCGGGAAGGAACGGCGGGCGCTGTGGCGAATGCCGCCCTGGACGAAGCCGCGGCCCGTGGCGCCCCTGGTCCGTGCGGCGCGGTAGAAGAAGGTGCCGTCGAACCTCTTGGCGTCGACGTAGCGGACGAAATTGGCGGTCGTGACCGGGGCATTCTTGTGATCGAGCGCGAGAAGGATTGGGCCGGCCTCGGTGTCGAGGCGTACTCGCACCACGTCGGGCAAGGGCGCCGACTCCACCGCGGGCGCGGACTCGTTCGCCGTGGGCGCCGGCGGGCCCGGCGAATCGCCGCATCCGGCGATGGCGAGGAGGAACGGGGCGAGGATCGCGAGCCGATTCATGGCCGCAATCTGGACCGCGCGGCCCGGGGACTCAATCCGGGTCCTTCAGACCTTCGGACCGCCCCTCGCGGCGAAGCGGACGTAGGCGAGCGCAGTCACCCCGATCACCAGCGGGACGATCGCCCCGCGCAAAAGCTCGCGCCGTGCTTCGGGCTCGTCGTCGGTGAGGCCGAGCAGGGCCATGGCCACCGCCAGAGCGATGAAGATCCAGCCGAGCAGGGCGTCCGCCCAAGGCTGCCGCGCCTCGAGCCGCTGGGCGAGGAGGGGGACGCTGCCAGGATCGCTTCGAAGCGCCTCCCGGATCGTGCGGTTGAGCATTCCCGTCGCGACGAGCCGGGTGAGCAGCGCGACTATCAGCGTCGCCGCGACGAATATCGAGATGGGTATCAGGACTTCGGCCATTCCCATGATATTTCCCCTGTCGGAGCCGATGCGGGATCATGCGCAATAATGCGCAAAAGTCCAGAAGCGCCGCTAAGCCTCCCCCAAAAGGAAAAGGCGCCCCGCCCTTTGGTCGGGACGCCTTCGTGACCGGTCCAGGCCGGGGGGTTCGCTTACCTGCTCATCGCGTGGACGCGCACCACCGTCTGGGTACGGGCGTCGATCTGATAGATGTTGCGATCGTCCGAACGATAATAGAAATTGTCGCTGTCCCGGTACTGGGAGCGATAGGCGTAAGGCACGCTTCCCAGATTGCCGGAAACGCGCTGGCCGACCCGAAGGCCGCCATTGCCGGTGACCCGGTCGAGGATCTGACCGACGACTCCGCGATCGTTGGTCTGCTGATAGCCCTGGTCATTGTCCCAGCGGCCGTCGCGGTCGTGGTCGCGGTCGTCATAGCCGTCGCGGTTGGAATCGTAGCGCGAATCGACGTCCCAGCGGCCGTCGCGATTGCCGTCGCGGTCGTCCCAGCCGTCGTTGTTGCGGTCGTAGCGGCTGTCGACGTCGCGGTTGTAGCGGCCGTCGCGGTCGTCGTCGCGGCCATAACGGTCGTCGTCGCGGTCCTCGCCCTGACCGTAGCGGCCGTCGGCGCCGCGCTCGGCCATGCGCAGGCCCTGGCGTATCGAGTTGATCCTGTGCTGAAGATCGGCGCGTTCGCGGCCGCTGATTCCGTCGCGGGCATAAAGCGTCTCGAGCCGGACCAGCTGGCGCAGCTGCTCGCGCAGAGGCATGGCTTCGGCGCGGGTGATGGCGCCGCTGCGCACTCCGGCCTGGAGCCGCATCTGGAGCTGGTCGGCGCGGACCTCGATATTGCTGTTGCCGTAACCATTGCCGCCATAGCCGCCGGACTGGGCTGAGGCGGGCGCCGCGGCTGCGAGGGCCGACGTGGCGGCCAAGGCGATGAAGAGGGTCTTGTTCATGTCGATGCTCCTGTTTGGGCGCTCCCCAACGCTTGGCCGTCACCTAACGCCCTTTGCCGTGAGGTCAGCCTGAACGGCCTCCACAGCTAAGGTTCATCGCAACCTGAAGGAGATACGGAGTTCGATATATGTTCTATTTTCGGCATGAGCGGACTCGCGAATCGGCACCCCCGTTCCCGGCTATCGCCGGGCAACCGCGCGAATGGCGCCGACGTGCAGCGCGAAGGTTTTTCAGCTCCAGGGAAGCTGAAACTTATGAACCTTCCAGCAAAGCTTCGGGCTTAGAAGGTGCCGGGAGCCTCGCGCTGAACCGTGCTGGGGCGATCGGGCATGAGCATCTCCCGCTTGCTCAGGGACTGCTGCGTGATCCCGCCCGCGGAGGCGGTGATCGGAGTGCAGGCCCGGCCCGCGAGGAAGTCGAGCGCCGCCCGGGTCGAGGCCTCCTGAGGATCGCCGAGCTGGCGGGTGATGTCGTCCCCCGCCGCGCAGCTCGCTTCGACCGTGGCCGCCAGCCCGTCGTAATAATCGCCCTGGCGCGCCACATTCTCGGTCTTGAAGGCGACGACCCGAAGCCGGTCGTCGCACGCCGTCTGGTCGACCGCGATCTGGCCCACCGGCTTGCCGTAGGTGTTGGTCCCGACCAGCGCCGCCCGGTTGTGCAGATAGGGGATGAAGGCGTTGATGACCAGCTCGCTCGCCGAGGCCGAGCTGCTCGTGCCGATGAAGGCGACCCGGGTCGGAGCGATCGATTCGGCCTTGGGCTGGAAGAAGCGGGTCGAGTTGTTCGACGATTTCTCCGGCCGGAAGGTGGTGAAGCTGAGAACGTCGCTGGGCGAGCGGTCCGCACCCATGAGGTCGCCGACCAGATGGGCGATCGAGACCAGGCCGCCGCCATTGTAGCGAACGTCGACGATGATGTCGGTGACGCCCTGCGCCTTGAAGCTCGCGAAGGCCTGGCGGAGCGCCGGATCGGCCGTGTTGATGAAGGTGCGCAAATTGACGTAGCCGGCCTTCTTCCCGCCATTGTCGAGGATCTTGGCGCCGTAGCGGCTCGACACGGGGGGCAGCGCATAGTCGGCTTTCGCGACGGTGACCTCGCGAGTGCCCGAAGCGTCGCTGATCCGCAGGACCCGGGTGAGGCCCGGGGTCGACGGCCCGAGCGCGTTGCTGACCGCCTGCGGCCCGCCGGAGGCCATGAGGTTGCTGACCAGCTGCATATTGGAGGCGCTTGTGCCGATGGCGAGAAGCTCGGTGCCGCGGTCGATCCCGGCGGCGAGCGCGGGCGCCCCCTCATAGGATTCGGCGACGAAGACCCGGTTCTGTCCGGTGTCGTAGGAGAAGCGCACTCCGAAGCCCGCGCTCGACCCGGAGTTGAAGAAGGCGTTGTCCTCCGCGATCGAGGTCAGAAAGGTGAAGTAGCGATCCTTGCGCTGCGCCCGCGCGGTCGCGGTCAGGGCGTCGATATAGTCGTCGACGGTGGCATAAGCGGCCGGGTTGAGGTTCGTGGGCAGGGTCTCCGGGAACAGATACCATTCTTTCAGCACCGCCGCGGCCCAATCCTTCCGGGCGGTCAGCGAGCAGGCGGAAGAGGTCGGAGGGGGTGGGGGAGGCGGCACCGATCCGGTCGGCGGGCCACCGCCGCCGCCGCCGCCGCCACCGCCGCCTCCCCCCCCGCAGGAGGACAGGATCGCGACCAGGGCCATTGCCGTGCCAAACCGAAAGCGCTTCATCCCCAATCCCCTAAGCTCTACAGATTCTTCAACTATTTAGCGGACTTAGGCCCCCGAGTCAGCTTATATTTTTGGGGGGCGGCGGAGGCCCCTGCCGCCGTCATGCTGATCGTGTTTCAGAATCCAGCAACGCGCCGCTAATGGTGGAGAACTGGGCCCTGAACAAGTTCAGCAACCATTAGCTGTTTGCGGTTTGTTTTTGCCAGGCGGAGCCTCTGGCGAGGACGGTGTTGACGAAGATGAGGAGCTTTCGAGCGCAGGCGACGAGGGCCTGTTTGTGGGGTCGGCCTTTGTCGCGGAGGCGTTTGTAGAGGTCGATGAGGCTTG
>DASVVM010000094.1:0-6456 GCA_036386555.1 Allosphingosinicella sp. | reverse complement strand
CCCCCCCCGGTTAAGCAGAATGTATCGCCGGCCACGCCTATTGGGCGCCGGCGGCTGAGAGATTTCGAGCGCTCCCGCCCCTTTTTTCCTGCGGAGAGCTGGCATGTCGATTTCCCACACGATCGAAAGGGTGATCGCGCGGCTCGAAACCCGTTCGTCGCTGGACGAAGATGATCGCATGGCTCTGCGCGCGCTCCCTTTCACCTATCGGACGATCGATGCGGCGACCTATCTGGTACGCGAAGGGGAGAAGCCGGAAATCTGCACCTTGCTGCTGAGCGGCTTCGTCTATCGCCACAAGGTGACCGGTGGTGGCGACCGGCAGATTCTCTCGCTTCACATGGCCGGCGAGTTCCTGGACCTGCAGAACAGCTTCCTCGGAGTCGCCGACCACAATGTCCAGGCGCTGACCCGGTCGGATGTGGCGGGCGTACCGGTGCCGGAGCTGCAGGCGCTTGCGTCCGCGCGGCCGCGGATCGCCCGGGCGATGTGGATCGACACCCTGATCGACGCGGCGATCTTCCGCGAATGGATCGTCAATGTCGGGCGGCGCAATTCGATCACCAGGATCGCGCACCTGCTCTGCGAGTTCGCCCTGCGCCTCCGCGAGGCCGAACTGGGCGATGAGCATGGCTACAATCTTCCGATGACGCAGGAGCAGATCGCGGACGCGACCGGTCTGACCCCGGTTCACGTCAATCGCGTCCTGAAGGAGCTGGGGCGGCAACAACTGATCGATCGCGAGAAGCGCGCGGTGAAGATCGTCGACTGGGAGCGGCTGCGCCACATCGGCGATTTTTCGAGCCGCTACCTCCACCTCGAGAAGGGCGGGCCCACGACGCTCGCGTCCGCCTACTAAGGGGCGGAAATCGCCGCAAAAATCTGTCGCACCTAATCCAGGTAAAAGCCCCGTCCCCGAATTAGGATATGCATCGTCCTCACGGAGCCGGTTCATTCGGGCACCGGGGGGATGCCATCTCCATGAATCGCATCCGACAGGGGTAGTCGCTTGCACGCAACATCTTCCGAGGCGGATCAGCCGATTTTGATGCCGATGGTGCGCAAGTTCGAGCGCCGCGCCCGTCTTGCCGAGGAGGATCGCGACGCCCTGCTCGCGCTGCCGCACCAGCTGCGCCGGGTCTCCGCCGGCGGCCACATCATCCGCGACGGGGACAAGCCCGATTATTGCTGCCTTTTGCTCTCGGGCTTCGCCTTTCGCCACAAGATCACCGGCGAGGGCGGCCGCCAGGTGCTCTCCCTCCATCTCGCCGGCGATTTCGTCGATCTCCAGAACGGCCTGCTCGAAGTGTCCGACCACAATGTCCAGATGCTCACCGACGGCGACGTCGCCTTCGTCCCGCGCGAGGCGATCAAGGCGCTGGCGCTGGAGCGGCCCGCGGTGGGAGTGGCGATGTGGGTCGATACCCTGGTCGATTCCGCGATCTTCCGCGAATGGGTGGTCAATGTCGGCCGCCGCGACGCCCGCACCCGCATCGCCCACATATTGTGCGAATTCTCGCTGCGGCTCGAGGAAGCGGAGCTGGCGAAGGACCATCGCTACGAGCTTCCGATGACCCAGGAGCAGCTCGCCGACGCGGTCGGTCTGACCTCGGTCCACGTCAACCGGGTGCTTCGCCAGCTCGGCGAGGAGGGCCTGATCAGCCGCAACAAGCGCGCCATCACGATCGAGGACTGGGCGCGGATGCGCGACGCCGGCGACTTCAACGAGCGCTATCTGCACTACGACACCTGCGCCGCCGCCTGATTCATCCAGGTTAGTCAGATTCCTAGCCACTCTTAACTCACGTATAAGACCCGTATCCCTGACACCGGTAGGAATACCGTCATAGTCTAGCGGGGACGGACGATGAGCGGGGATCCAGTCAAATTCCATTCGGAGCGTGCGGCGACCGAGCTCGACCTCGCCATGCACGCCAGCCACCAGGCCGCGGCGCGCGCCCATTTCGGCCTGTCGCAGCTCCATCTCGAACGCCTGACGCAACTGATCGGCGGCCCCGCCGCCGACGGGCGGACAGGCTAGACGCGGCCCTCCCCTCCATCGGCCGTGCCTTGGGGCGCGCTCCGGCGCGCCCTTTTTTTCGCACGCCGCCGCGGCTAGGGCGAGCGTATGGCGCGGCCCGTCCTCTACGATTACTGGCGCTCCTCGGCGAGCTACCGGGTCCGCATCGCCCTCGCCCTGAAGGGCGTCGATTACGAGCGCGTGGCGGTCGACCTCGCCGCCGGCGCGCAGCAGGAGGGAGACTATCGCGGGCGCAATCCGCAGGGGCTGGTGCCGATGCTCGAGATGGACGGCCACCGCCTGGTCCAGAGCCTCGCAATCTGCCGCTATCTCGATGCGACCACCCCGGCGCCGCCTCTGGTCCCGGCCGATCCCGCCGACGCGGCCCATGTCGCCGCTTTGGCGATGGTCGTCGCCTGCGACATCCACCCGCTCAACAACCTGCGCGTGCTGAAGCACCTCGTGCGCGAGCTCGGCGCCGAGGATGGGGCGAAGACCGCCTGGATCCAGCGCTGGATCGGCGAGGGCTTCGCGGCGCTGGAGGCGCTGGCCGCGCCGCGCGCGGGGCGCTTCCTGTTCGGCGACGCGCCGACCCTCGCCGACATCTGCCTGGTGCCGCAAATGTACAATGCCCGCCGCTTCGAAATGCCCTTGGGCGACTTTCCCTTGCTGGTCCGGGTCGACGCCGAAGCGGCCGCGCATCCGGCCTTCGCGGCCGCGCATCCGGACGCCGTCCGCTAGGTCATTCCATCCCCGTTATCCTCATTATCCACAGCCTGATTCCGCTTTCGCCGAATCGCGATCGATGACAGCTTGCATCCGTGGCCAGAGACGGCCGGACGGAAACGGACGGTCACCTCCCCAGCCACGGCCGGAGCGGGAAAATCCTTCGGGATCGGACCGTGCAAGGCGAGGGCGGCTGACGAAGCCGCCGCGACAGCGGCAGCCAGGTGCAAGCCACGGCCAAGCGGACGCGGCAGCCTCGGCAGAAGCCCGGCAGGACGACGGACCGGACGGCGACGGCCGGTTCCCAGTCCAGCCAAACCCTGGCCGACGGGCCGGTTTCCCCCGGGAACCGGAGCGGGAGCGAGGGAGGGCGGCTCGACGAAGCCGCCGCCGTTCGGGACGCGAAAGGCGCAAGCCTCGAGCCTCCCGATAGGGCAGAGCGGAAGCGCAGGCGGACGCTATTGCCCGAAGGCGGCAGGTTCCGGCGGCACCCGGCGGGGCCTTCGGGTCTCGCCTCGCGGCGAACCGTTCGGGGCTTCGGCCTCGGCGGGGAGCCCGGGAGACGCCGGAGCGCAAGCTTCGACGGCTTGCCCGAAACCGCTCGGCGGGCGGGTCCGGACCTTCGGGTGCGGGGAAGTCCTCCGAGACAGTGGGGGCCGGTGGCGACACCGGCCCCCATTTCTGTTGGGGGAGACCGCAATCCTCCCCGGAACGGCGAGGGGGACCGCACGAAGTGCGGTGGAGGGGGCCCCGAGTCAGGGACAGTCTCCCCCGGTCGGCACAGCTCGCGCGCTGGGCCCCCTCCACCATGCTTCGCATGGTCCCCCTCCCCGTCCCGGGGAGGAACTCACGCCACGCCCGGCTCGCTCCCCATCAGCGCGGGGAAGAAGCCTTCGTGGGCGCGGCGGAGCTCATCGAGGGGGAGCGACCGACCGATCCCGTCGATCGAGGAGCCGCCGGTTGTGCCGATGCGCCGGTAGTGGAGATTCGACCAGCCGCATCCGTGCGCGACGGCGTCGGGCTCGGCGCTGGTGACGATGTAGCGGGCCTGATCCTCGCCGAAATACCAGGCATGCGCCGCGACCGTCTCGAGCAAGGGGACAAGTTCGCCCGTGTCCCAATGCTTCAGGCCCTGCCCCTCGAGCGGATCGAGCATCGCGCCTATGCCTCCCGCGAGCGCCATTTCGGCAAGTGCAACGAGAAGGCCCCCGTCCGAGACGTCGTGCACGGCGGTGGCGTAGCCATGGTAGATGAGCGAGCCGATGCTTTCCGCGTTTCGCCGCTCTTCGCCAAGATCGACGGGCGGCGGCGGCCCCTCCTCGCGCCCCAACACTTCCCGGAGCCACAGCGATTGCCCGAGGTGGCCTCGTGTCTCTCCGATGAGGAAGATGGCTTCGCCCTCGGCCTTGAACCCGATCGTCGCCGCCTTGCGCCAGTCGTCGAGCAGGCCGACGCCGCCGATCGCGGGCGTGGGGAGGATGGCCGAGCCGGTGCCGTCCTCACCCTTGGTTTCGTTGTAGAGCGAGACGTTGCCGGAGACGATCGGGAAGTCGAGCGCCATGCAGGCTTCGGCCATGCCGGCGATGCAGCCGACGAACTGGCCCATGATCTCGGGCCGCTGCGGGTTGCCGAAATTCATGCAGTCGGTCGCCGCGAGCGGGCGGGCGCCGACCGCGCAAAGATTGCGGTACGCTTCGGCGATCGCCTGCTTCCCGCCCTCGACGGGATCCGCGTAACAATAACGCGGCGTGACGTCGCAGGTCATGGCGAGCGCCTTGTCGGTGCCGTGGACGCGCACCACGGCGGCGTCCCCGCCCGGCGGCTGCACCGTGTCGGCGCCGACGCCGTAATCATATTGCTCCCAGATCCAGCGGCGGCTGGCGAGGTCGGGCGAGGCCATCAGCTTGAGGAGGTCCGCGGCGATGTCGGCGCTCTCGGGCACGTCCGCCAGCGGCGCCCGCTTCGGCGTCGGCACCCACGGCCGGTCGTAGCATGGCGCGTCGTCGGCGAGCGGGGCGAGGGGGATGTCGGCCGCGGTCTCGCCCTCATATTTGAGCACCAGGCGCCCCGTATCGGTGACTCGGCCGATCACCGCGAAATCGAGCTCCCACTTGCGGAAGATCGCCTCGGCCTCGGCTTCGCGGCCGGGCTTCAGCACCATCAGCATCCGCTCCTGGGATTCGGAGAGCATCATCTCATAGGGTGTCATCCCCTCCTCGCGGCAGGGGACGGCATTCATGTCGAGCTCGAGGCCGACTCCGCCCTTGGACGCCATCTCGACCGAGGAGGAGGTGAGGCCGGCCGCGCCCATGTCCTGGATGGCGACGATCGCGTCGGAGGCCATCTGCTCGAGGCAGGCCTCGATGAGGAGCTTCTCGGTGAACGGGTCGCCGACCTGAACGGTCGGGCGCTTCTCCTCGCTGTCCTCGGAGAAATCGGCGGAGGCCATGGTGGCGCCGTGGATCCCGTCGCGGCCGGTCTTCGAGCCGACATAGACGACCGGATTGCCGATCCCCGCGGCGGCCGAATAGAAGATCCTGTCCTGCTCCGCTATGCCGACCGTCATCGCGTTGACGAGGATGTTGCCGTCATAGGCCGGGTGGAAGTTCACCTCGCCGCCGACGGTCGGGACCCCGACGCAATTGCCGTAGCCGCCGATGCCGGCGACGACGCCGGCAATCAGATGCTTCATCTTCGGGTGGTCGGGCCGGCCGAAGCGGAGCGCGTTCATGTTGGCGACCGGTCGCGCGCCCATGGTGAAGACGTCGCGCAGGATGCCGCCGACCCCGGTCGCGGCACCCTGATAAGGCTCGATGTAGGAAGGGTGGTTGTGGCTCTCCATCTTGAAGATGGCGGCCTGATTGTCGCCGATGTCGATCACGCCGGCATTCTCGCCGGGGCCGCAGATCACCCAGGGCGCCGTCGTCGGCAGCTTCTTCAGATGGATGCGCGACGATTTGTAGGAGCAATGCTCCGACCACATCACCGAAAAGATGCCGAGCTCGGTGAGGTTGGGCTCGCGGCCCAGCGCGTGGAGGACGCGGTCATATTCCTCGGGGCTGAGGCCGTGCTCGGCGACGACGTCCGCCGTGATGCTGCTCGTCATGGCGCGCGCCCTATCCGATCGGAATCCCTTTGTCGAAGGCGCCCGTCCGGTGTACGGGTGATCACTCTTTGTTCTTGGTCGGTGGAGGAAAAGACATGGCGCTGAACCCGATTCCGGAAGGCTATCATAGCGTTACGCCCTATCTCATCGTCGACGGCGCGGCCGAGGCGATTCGCTTCTACGGCGAGGCGTTCGGGGCGGCCGAGGTGCTGCGCATGCCGATGGGGGACAGGATCGCGCATGCCGAGATCAGGATCGGCGACAGCCACGTCATGCTGTCCGACGAGATGCCCGACATGGGCTTCCTCGGTCCCAAGACGCGCGGCGGACCGACCGCGAGCCTGATGATCTATCTCGCCGACGTCGACGCCGCGTTCGAGCGGGCGGTCGCGGCGGGCTGCACGGAGGAGCGCCCGCCCGCGGACCAGTTCTGGGGCGACCGGATGGGAACGTTGCTCGACCCGTTCGGCCACCGCTGGACGCTGGCGACCCATGTGGAGGACGTCTCGGAGGAGGAGATGGACCGGCGCATGAAGGAAGCGTTCTGCGGGGCGGGGTGAGGGCTAAAGCCCCTCCCCTTGAGGGGGAGGGGTTTGGGGAGGGG
>DASVVM010000093.1:0-16883 GCA_036386555.1 Allosphingosinicella sp. | reverse complement strand
CGCCCCCACCTCCCCCGCCTGCGCCGCCACCGCCCGCGCCGCCGCCGCCTGCGCCGCCACCGCCCGCGCCGCCGCCTCCCGCGCCGCCGCCTCCCGCGCCGCCACCGCCCGCGCCGCCGCCGCCGCCGCCACCGGCGGTCGGGAACAACAGCTCGCTCGCCGACCTGAAGTTCAGCGAAAGCTTCGCCAATAACGCGGCGACAGGCTCGGCCTCCTTCCCGACCTCGGGCGCTCCTCCCACCGCCACGGCCCAAGCTTCGACTGGCACGATCGCCTACGACGCGGGCGCCCGCAGCTACACGCTGTCGGTCCAGGGGCGGTCGCTCACTTTCACGCCCGCGGACATCGACGCGGCGAACACCACCGCGACGCTCACCGTCTACAAGAAGGTCAACGGGACGACGACGGACACTCTGACCCTGACCAACCCGGGCAGCTCGGGGCGCTTCACCTACACCTGGGTCGGCGGCGCCTTCTGGCAGCGCACGGTGCAGGGCTCCGCAGCGATCGGCGGCTCGCTCGACGCCTTCGCCTACGGCGTTCGCACGCCGGCGGCTGCGGTGCCCCGCACCGGCCAGGCCGAATATGCGGTCGACCTGATCGGCATTCAGTCGGGACAGTCGGGCGTCACCGGAATCACGGGCCAGGGAGTCATGCAGGTCGATTTCGGACGCGGTGCGATCACGACGGTCGGAACCCTGACGGCCCCGATCTCCGGTCCAGCCGTCTTCTCGTCGGAGGCACGGCTGGCGAGCGGCAGCAACGCCTTCGCCGGAACCTTCCGCTATTCCGACGCCGGGGAGTTCACGGGCTCGATCGCCGGCGCCTTCTACGGGCCGGCCGCCCAGGAGGTCGGGGCCGCCTACGAGGCGCGAAGCGGCGACGGCCGGGTGGCCGTCGGAGCCCTGATCGGCCGAGAAGCGGCAAAGGTGGGGTCAAACTCCAAGATGACTTCGCTGACCGCCAACGAGATCTTCGTCGGCGACGCCTCGCAGATGGCCACCAGCCTGACCGGCGCCTCCGGTCAGAACGCGACGACGGGCAAGTTCAGCGGCTCCACCGCCGCGTCGACTGCGCTCGTCGTCAACTACGACGCGCAGCAGAAGAGCTACTCGCTGATGGCCCCGGAGCGCTCGCAATATTTCGGTCCGGAGCGGCCCGGCGGCGCCCCCAGCCTGAGCCGTCAGAACGGCCTGGACACCGACACCCTCAGCTTCCCGGGGTCGAACAGCATCTCAACCGGATTCCGCCCGGTGGCCAATTTCGAGCTTCTTCAAAACCTCGAATATGTGAAAGCGGGCCGCTGGCTCTACCTCCAGCGCGGCCCCGGCCTGAACGAATCCTATACGATCCGGGATTTCGCTTTCGGCCTCGCGACGCCGTCGGCTTCGGTGCCGCGGACGGGCACCGCCGGCTTCGTCATCGGGATCGCCGGAACGGCAGCGGACGGCGACTTCCCCAACCTCGTCAACTTCAATGGCAACGGCACGGCGACGGTGGATTTCGCCAGCGGAGCGATCACCGGCAGCGGCCTTCTGGGCTATCGCGAGGATTTCACGATGTCCGGACGGGCCGCCCGCGAAGGCACGGGCGACTTCAGCCTGACCGCGTCCCTGTCGAGCTCGGCGAACGCCTTCAACGGCACCTTCGCCTTCACCGGGTTCGGAAGCTATTCCGGGCCGCTGCTCGGCCACCTCTACGGGCCGGCGGCACAGGAAATTGGCGGCAGCTTCTCGGCCACCGACGGCAATGGCGGCACCGCCGTCGGATCGCTCGTCGGCCGCCACGATCCGAGCCTGACCGCGCCGGTGCCTACTCTCCAGACCCTTACCGGCAACACCCGCCTGACCGCGATCAGCGTCAACACCCCGGAGAACGGCAATAAGACGGAGGCCTATTTCGCCTACGATGCCGGCAGCCAGACCTACAGTTTCTTTCCCTCGACGCCGACCAACGCGGCGGATCTCGCTTACCGACTGGGGCCGGGGCAGCGCATTTCGGCGGATTCGACCTTCACCAATTACGCCGGCTCCGGACCGGCCGGGCAGTTCAATTCGAGCGACACCTACACCGCCGCTTTGTTCAACCCCGGGTCCGGCAATCCGCGCATCGCCCTCACCTATACGAGCTATGCGGACATCTCGGTCAAGAGCGGCCCCGGCCCCGCGACCCGGTACTGGTCGGTCTTCGGAGTGCCCACTCCACAGTCGCAAATCCCGCGCACCGGCACGGGCACCTATTCGGGCATCGTCTTCGGCCACGGCACCACTGCCGGCGCCCCGATCGACGTTGACGGCACCGCCCAACTCTCGGTCAATTTCGGATCGAGCACGTTCCGCTCGCTTCTGACGGTCCTCACCCGGCCGGCCAATTCCGGCGCGTTCAAAGCGTTCGGCACGCTCGAATATACCGGCATCCTCAGCGGCAGCGCCTTTTCCGGCAACATAACCGATCCGGACGCCCAGGGCGGCGTGCGGGGCCAGCTTTACGGCAAGGACGCTCAGGAATTCGGCCTCCTCTTCAACTATTCCAAGTTCGAGCCCTGGCTCGGCCGGACCTCGATCGTCGGCGGCGCGGTCGGGAAAAAGGATTAATCGTGCGCATCCGGGGTTGGGCGCTCTTGGGGGTGCCCGCGATCCTGGCAGCAAGCGCCGCCCTGGCCCAGGTCCCCGCTTCCGGCAGCGAGGTCCGGACGGGGCTGTCGGCGGCCGAGGTCATGGCCATAGCCGAGCGGGCGGAAGCGGCCGGCGACAAGGCCGTCGCGAAGGCGGCTTACGCCGCGCTGGCGGCCGATCCCGACGTCGACATCCGAAGCGAGGCGCGCTTCCGGCACGGCCGGCTGCTCGCCTCCGAGAAGGATTATGCGGGCGCTGCGCTGCTCTACCGCCAAATCCTCGACGAGCGGCCGGAGGCGGGGCGGGTCCGCCTCGAGCTCGGCGCGGTGCTCGCCCTCATGGGCAATGCCGGAGCCGCCCGGCGCGAGCTTCGCCAGGCCGAGGCCGGCGGCCTTCCCCCCGAAGTCACGCTCGCCGTCAGGCAATTCGCCAACGCGCTGAGGGCCTACAAGCCCTACGGCGGCTCGATCAGCGTCGCCCTGGCGCCGGACAGCAACATCAACCGGGCTACGGATTCGCAAACCCTCGACACCGTGATCGCGCCGCTCACCCTCTCCGAGGACGCTCAGGCGCAATCGGGCGTCGGGCTGCGGCTCGGCGGCCAATTCTATCTCCAGCTGCCGCTCGGCGAGCGGCTGAGGCTGCAGGCCCGCCTCTCGAGCCAGGCGGAGCTCTACCGGGCGAGCCGGTTCAACGACATTTCCGCCTCGGCCGCAATCGGGCTGGAATGGCTCCAGGGGCGCAATCGCCTCCGGCCGGCGGTGGCGCAGACGGTGCGTTACTATGGCGGCGACCCCTACGCCCGGACCAGGTCGGCGTCGCTCAACTGGCTGCGCCCCCTGGGGGGCAGGGCCCAGCTCGATTCCACCGCGACGATCGGCCGGGCCAATTACCGCCTGAACGACCTCCAGGACGGCTGGTTGTACGATCTCGCCGCGGCCTACGAGCGGGCGTTCGACTCCCGGTCCGGCGGCAGCGTGGCCGCGTCCCTTTTCCGCCAGACCGCGCGCGATCCCGGATATTCGACCACGGCGGGCGGTGCGAGCCTGCTCTACTGGCGGGAGGCCGGGCGCATGACCCTGTTCGGAACGCTCGGCCTCCGAAGGCTCGAAGCCGACGCGCGCATCCTTCTCTTCCCCGAGCGCCGCCGCGATTGGCTCTACAGCCTGGGCGCCGGCGCCACCTTCCGTCAGCTCGCCGTCAACGGCTTCGCCCCGCTGGTCCGCCTTAGCCTCGAGCGCAACGCCTCGACCGTGGGCCTCTACGATTATCGCCGCACCGCGGTCGATTTCGGCGTGACGCGGGCTTTCTAGCGAACGGGCTCCGTCGGCGACCAACTCCCGTGGCGAGCCCGCCCCGTCAGCGCGACGGCTTCCTGAACCGGTAGACGAAGCGGTCGGTCCTGCCTCGGATCGAGGGATCGAAGACGTTCTTCGAATGATCGTCCGCCGCCACCCGAAGCAGGTCGGACTGAGCCTCGAGGACGAAGCCGGCGCGCTCGAAATCGGCGCGCACGACGGCGGGATCGATCCGGTGAAGCTTCTCCACCACTTCACGCGTATCCCCGCCCGGGGCCGCGATATGGTCGATGACGGCGACCGTCCCGCCCGGCTTCACCGCATCCCAGATCGCCTTGACGACAGTGTTCGGATCGATCCGCGGCAGGCCGAACTGGGCGCTTTCCCAATAAGCGTCGTGATAGACGAGGTGGAGCAGCGCGAAATCGAAGCTGCTCGGAGCGAAGGCGATCGCCGTCGAGGGGCTCGAGAAGAAAGCTGTGTTGGAATTGCGCGACCGGATGTCGGCCAGCGCCTTCACGACCGGCTCGCGGCGGGCGAAAGCGGCCGAATTCCAGCCGACGACATGACCCTTCGGCCCGACCGCCTTTGCCATGATGTCGGCGTAGTAACCGGTGCCGGTGAAGTAATCGAGCGCCCGGTCGCCCTTTTTCAGGCCCATGAACCGAAGCACCTCGACGGGCCTTCTCACCGCGTCCAGGTCGGTCGCAGCCTTCGGCCGTCCCGGCGCCGCCACCGCCGCCGCGACATGCGCCGGACCGCCCGCCGGACTCTTCGCCACCGCCGGAACGGAAGTCGCAACCGCCAGAGCCGTCATTACCATTGCCGTCCTGCCCATTTCCGCCTCCTCGTTTCCGCCTGCCGACCGAACGCGCGTCGAAGCCCGCTCTGTCAAGACCCATGAACCCGTTTCCCGCAGCGCGTGCCCAGTCGCATGCGACGAAAGCACCGCTCCTTCCTGCCAAAAGCGGGGATGGCAGTTGAGCAACCCCAGCCGCGACGAAGATCGGCTCGTCCGGCTTGATGCCGCGGCCAGGATCGCGAACAGCGGCGCCCGGCCGAACCCTCGATGTGCAGCTTCCCCAGCCATCCTGCCAAGATGCCCCGGCCCGGCGCGGTTCGACCGGGCCAAGTCCGCGACCGGCCTCACGGAGCGCGAAAGACGCACGCCGGCGGCCGCGCCGCGGATCCGGCGGGCCGGGTCAGAGCGTGGCGAGGAACGGCATGCTCGGAGCGAAGAAATATTCGCCGCCCTTCAGGGTAACGGCCGCCTCGAAGTTAAACTTCTCGCGACCGGCCCCCGGATCTCCCCATTGCGTCGGCCAGCGCTGCTTCTCGTTCTGGTCCTGGCCGATCAGCGGATCGTCGCCGGTATCGTCCTTGAAGGGAAGGTTGAAGACGTTGTCCGGGAAGTTGGGATTGTCGACCCAGGTGCGCTGGATGAACTCGAACTGCTTCTCGATATTCGCCTGAAAGCACATGAACAGCAGGCCGCGATCGCCGGCCGGATCGGGATCGGTCTGAACTGCATCGCAAATGTCGGGCATCGGCCTTCCGAAGGGAATGCCGCGCCGGGCGATCCGTCGCCTCCGCTCGGAGGCCTCCGAGGTCGACGGCGTCGTGCCGCGGGGATTGACCTTGCGGGCATGCGCGTGGGCCGGACATCTGAACCCGTCCGGATCGAGCGACTTGAACACGAAGTCGTTCTTGTTGGCGGTCGGCACGTTGAAATCGACCACCGGGGTTCCGTCCTTGAACCGACCGACCGCCATCGCCCCGGCAAGCTCGCCGCCATGACCGGTCGCGTTCGCGCAGGCTTCGACCCGGTCTTCGAACTGGCCGAAATTCTGGTACAGCTTGCGGTAGACGAAGTAGCTGCCGCAGGCGTCCTCCTCCTCGCTGAACGGATCGTCGACCAGCACAAGGTCGAGGCTGGCGGACGGGTCCCAATTGCCGCCGCCGCGGGTGCCCTTCTTCTCCACGTCATAATAACGGTCGACGTCCTCCTTGATGAAGAGCGGCTGGCTGATGCCGTCGAAATAGCCGAAATGCTCGATCGGCTCGACGCGCTCGGTCGGCAGGCCCTTGTTGACGGTGCGGCGCAGCGCCCGGCCGGTCTCGACCGCGACGATCTCGGCGAGGCCCGCGACTTCGGTCTGGAGCAGCGACAGCGCATTGAGCAGCCGGGTCTCGTCCTCCTCGTCGTCGCCGAGCTGGATCATGGCGTGGATCGTCTGCCGGAAGCCGGCCTCCCAGCGCACCGGCTTGGGGTCCTTGTTGCCGGTGCTGAAGAAGTCTTCGATGAGGCCGTCGCCCTGGTCCTTCATGCCTTTGCGGAACGCCTTGCTGTCGAACGCCCGCGGGTTGAAGCCGAGATAGCGATAGCCTTCGGCCGACAGGTAGAAGAGCGTGACGAAGCCGCCGTCGAATTCGGGATCCTCACGGCGTTTGCGCGACTGTTCGAACTGCTGGGCGGCGGTGAGCACCCGGGGCGCGATCTTGCCGCGGATCCAGGCGCGCACCGCGGCGCGATCCCCGGTGAACTTCAGGAAGACGTGCCGCTCGACGTTGCGCCCGTGCGACTTGAGGATGTTGCCCTGGAGCTTTTCGAACAGGCCGCCGTAGGGCGAGCCCGCGCCGGTCGTGACGGCAGTGGCGGGTTGGCTGAGATCGATGGCCATGACGGTTCCTTTCGCTTGATGAGCGGGACGGACGCATACCGGGTCGACGATGTGCGAGGCTATGCCTGCGCGGCGCCGGGTCAAACCATAATACCGCCGAAATGGACCGACCCTCCCGTTCTGAAGGGGCAACCGGGCCATATTGTCTCGTAAGCAAGCGACCGCCCGTGACGGCCCGCCGCCGCTCAAGCCGCCTTTATCGTTAGCGCTCGATATCGCGTCGGAGCAAGCCCGTGATGGTGAGTATTCCAAGCGAGGTCACGATCCAGCCCAGCATTTCGTAGAGAGCCCGAGCCCATCGCCAGGCGAGATAGGTGTCGTGAGAATCGGCCGGTAGCGCGTCGCGGATCTTACATCTTTGCTCCTGGTCGAGGTCGACCAGGGGGACGAACAGGTCGACGGCATAGAGAAAACTGTTCACGTCGAGATTGCACGGGCTCGCCACTGCATGCACGGCACGGCCCTCCAGATGCGTGCCGGCCGAACGCGGATCCGGCGGCGGCGGCGGCGGCAACGGTCGGGGCGGATCGGGCGCGGGCTCCGAATCGAGGTCGACCTGGAGGACGAGCGCGACTCGGGGATCGAGCAACCGTTGGTTCCCCATCCTCGTCGTCCAGTCGGTTACGCTCTCGAAGCCTCCGTTTCGGGCGTAGTGGACGCCCAGCCAGCCGATCACGATGAATGCGGCAAAGGTCAGCAATGCGTTTTCAGCGGAGAGGCCGTAGCGAAATCCGTAGCGGAAGAGGATTTGGACGAGCCCGGCGAACAGGGGCCACAAGACGGCCACCAGGGCGAGCGCAATCGCGATCGACCAGGCCGTTTGCGTCCCGTGGGGCGGAATGAAGTGCCGAGCGGTGAGATAGTTGGCGACCAACAAGGCGGCGAGCCCGACGACCGCCAAAACCAAGAACCGCAGCGGCGAGAGTCTCCAGTTCTTGGGGTTCCACTGCCTGAGCAGGCGCCAGACGTAGAGGGAGTTGTCGATGTTCTTCTTCTCGACGAGCAGCCACTGCGCCAGCTGGTCCTCGCCGGCATTCCGGTAGCCCCTGGAGAACATGTCGTAGGGCTGCGGCACGAAATCGTCCTCGGCCGAGCAGACGAACCGCTCAAGGAATCCGATCGGCCGAGTCTGGTGCTTTTGGGTTTCGAGGGCGTCCGAGATGCGCTGCCAACGATTCTGGTGGGAGAGCCAGAGCAGGCGGTCCTGCGTGGGCAGGCGGCTGGGCATATGGGACTCGCGCTGCTCCACACCCTCGGCCCGGAAGCCGGCGGGGAGAAGGCGCAACCGGTAGACCAGACCCCATTCGTTGCCGAATCCGTCGATGAGGAGTCCGGTGCGGAGTCCGCGCAGGTCGACCACCGCATGCGATCCCTGAGTCACGGGACGATATCGCCGCCACAATGCGCGAGGCATCGGGGAGGGTGGGCGCGGCGCGGGCCCGGGCGGTGACGGCGGCTCCGGATCCGGCGGCGCCGCTGCGGCGGGCGCGGGAGTCCGTCCGCGGAAGGCGGCGCCGAGACTCGGTTTCTTCGCCAGTTGGGAGAAGCGCTCGGCGATTCTCGACTTGAGCCGGCTCTGGCTCGGCCACCAGCGCTCCCCCTGCTCCCCCGGGCGGAACGGCGGCAGGCGCCAGCGGAGCTGGTGAATTTCGAGATCGGAGCCGCAGACGCAGTCCCGCAGGTTCAGTGCCGTGCGCTGGCGGATCCCGTCATGTTCGGCGACCGCTTTCGGTTCGGAGCTCGCTGCGACCTCGAGCGGATAATGCTCCAGGTTGAACATGACATGCCCGAACAGGATGCTCCCCTGCACGTTCGCGCTTTCGAGGCTTACCGATCCGCGGACGGTGATGACCGGTTTCTCGAACTCGAATTGGGACGGCAAGCCGCCGCTCTCCGCGCCCGCCGCGGTCCGGGCTGAAGGCGCCTCGGTCTCGCGTCGTCCGATCTTGACGTGGCCGCGTACCGTGCTCTCGCTGGCGTCCAGCAGCACTGGAATGACCGTGGGGTCCGCGGCCCTGTTCGGCGCCTCGGCGTCCGCCGGGTCGAGAGTCTCGCACTTGATCATCACTTCCCGGCCGATCACGCAGCTGTTGATGCGAATCGCGCCGGCGCAGGTGCAATTGTGATCGATGCGAAGGCCGGTACCGATGGTCGACTTCCAAAGGTCGATCGCGGCCGGCTGCCAGCTCGGCTGCCGCGGCTCTGGGCTGTCCGTCTTCGAAGCTGCCTTCGGGGCTGGGGTGGGGCCTTCGAGTCGAACGGCGGGGCATGGGCTGGGAGGAGAGCGCGCTTCGCGGAAAGCGCTGTGCGTGATGTGTAACCGCCGATCCAGCTTCATTCCGTGCGCGACCAATCGCACTGCCGACGCCTCGCCGGAGTTGACCGCGAAGTCGGCCATGAAGCCTTTCATGGATTCCAGCTCGAGCTCGAGCGCCTCCTTGATGCCTTCCGAAGTGATGCCGTGGATCTCGAGGTTCTTGCCGATGTTCGAGGAGAGGAGGCAGATCTCGCCCTGCACCCTGGCGCCCTTGGTGAGCGCCTCTGCGTCGAGGACGTGGTAGCTGTGGTAGGCGCCGATCTTGAGGGTGCCTTCCACATCCGACTTGGCGAAGTTGATCGTGGGAAAGGTGCCGCGGCCATACCGGTCGTGGCCGAAATAGAGGCCCTCGCCGAGCCATATTTCACCGGCCCTGACTCCGATCGCCGAGATGTGACCGACGACGACTACGGGCCAGCCGCGCAGCGCGCCGCCCGCGGCCGGGCGTTGGCCCTTTTGCTCCGCGGGCGGCTGCGCCGAGGTCGTCGCCGGCCGCTCCTGCTCCAGCCGCTGCTCCTCGTCGCCCGGGGTGGCCCGGGCGATCTGGAAAGCCAGCAGGCCGCCGATCCGCGCCGACTGGAAATCGAAGGTCGGGCGTTCGGCCGAGGCGATGAACTTGCCCCCACGCACCCAGAAGTCGGTGGCCACGTTCGCGCTGACGAAGCGGAGCGCGCCGAGCGAGGTGCAATTCTGGATCTCGACCCGGTCTCCCACCTGGATCCCCCGCATGTCGGCCGAGAATTCGTCTCGAAGGCCCTTGGGCTTGTCGCTGCGGCCGATCAGCTTCGGCGCGCGCAGGTAGCAGTCCGTAATGTGGAGGCCGCCTCCGATGCGAGCCGAGCGCAGGATGAGCGTGCAGGAGGAGAGCAGGCAGGCGCCGCGGGCCTGGCGCTCCGGCAGTCGGCAGCCGGAGCAGGAGCACGACTGCAGGAAGCCCCGCTCGCCCGCGGGCGGCTCCAGCCTGTAGGGCTCTCCGGCAAAAGCGACGAGTCGCGTTACGGCGAACTCCTGCTCTTGCGGGTCCGCAGGCTCGCTCAGCGGCCGGCAGCGGTCCAGCAGGACGTCGCCGCCGATCTGCGATCCTTCCGCGCTGAGCATCTTGAACCGCGACTGGCGCAGAATCAGGCTTTCGAGCTGGGCTCCTGCGAGGTTCAGCTCGCCCTCGATCCTGCATCCGCTGAGCTCGAGCGGGGGCAGCCGGCCGCCCTCGGAGGAGCCGAGTCCGGCTAGATTGACAGCGCCGATGATCTTCATCCCGGTCGACGGCAGCCGCGGACCGCGTTCGTCACCACAGTCCGTGATTTGGGCGGCGACGATTCGGATTCCGTGCGCGGTCAGCCTGGCCGGCCGGGGCGCGTGAAGCCAGTCGCTAGCGAGACCTCGCCTGAGCGGCGTTCCGAGCAGCAGGGCGCGGATCAGCTCGCCGCGGACAAACGCGCCTTTGGCAAGCTGTTCCGCGGTCGGCTCGAAGTTCTTTCCCGCCTCGACGTCGCGCACGAAGGCGCGCTCGAAGGGAGACAGCGTCCCCGTCGCAGGATAAAAATGCCCGGGAGCCCCCATTCCTGTCCTCCGCGTGCAAGGCGGATACTCGGATACTGAACGCCTTCTACCTCACTGCCCGTCCCCGCCCAAGCGCACCGGCCCGGAAATTTACTCCAATTCGGGTGGAACGGCCACCGGCGCCCGGACCGCCTGGGTGAAAGCCCGCCTTGCCTTCCGCGCCCTTGCACCCCATCTCACGCCTGCCGCGTTGACCTGCCGCGCGTCCCCGATTAACCACAGAACAGATCTGGAACATCACTGGCCATGCTGACTCACCTCTCCGTCCGCGGCGCGCGCGAGCACAATCTCAAGAACATCGACGTCGATATTCCGCGCGAGACTCTCACGGTGATCACCGGCCTCAGCGGCTCGGGCAAATCCTCGCTCGCCTTCGACACCATCTATGCCGAGGGCCAGCGCCGCTACGTCGAGAGCCTCAGCGCCTACGCGCGCCAGTTCCTCGAGATGATGCAGAAGCCCGACGTCGACCATATCGAGGGCCTCTCCCCCGCAATCTCGATCGAGCAGAAGACGACGCCGCCTGCAAGTCTGGCGCCTTCTCTGGTTGAGCGGTTATTCGCCAGCCTCTCCCGGCCCTTCAGCGCTTATGCGGCGCTCGAGGTCTCGCCGCAGCACACCGCTGAGGACTAGAATGACCAGCGAGGTGACGATCCATCCCAGCAATTCGTAAAGCGCCTTGGCGATTCGCCAACCGGTATAATTGTGACCCGATTTCGCGTCGTCATGTCGAATCGAACAGCGATTTTCCTGGTCAAGGTCGAGGACTGGGATGAAGACGTCCGCCGCATAGAGCAGGCTGCTTACATCGAGATTGCACGGGCTCGGCTCGGCGTAAGCAAGTTTGGTCGCCAGGCGCGTACTGCCGCCCCCCTTAGGCTCTGATTCGCCGGACGGTTCGAGCCAGATCAGTTTGCCGTTGGCATTCGTTATCTGGGCGAGGGAAGAACCTTGCGCGGGTGCGTAGGGCACATCCAGTACGATGGCGACGTCCGCGTCGAGATGGCCAGACTCACCGGAGATATAGGGCGTCCAGTCCTCGATCGTAGGCAAGCCGCCGAAGCGTCCGTAGTGGACCGCGCCAGTTCCAGCGAGGATACACGCGGCAAGCACGAGGAGCGCACGGTCGGGGGAGAAGCCGTAGCGAAAACCGTAGCGCGAGATCAACTGAAGTGCACCGAGACCGATGGGCCACAGCAAGACCGTTATCGCCACTCCGTACAAGATGACGAACGAGGCCTCTCTCAGTCTCCACTCGAACCCCCAGGAAGCGAGGTGGGTCCCTCCGATGATTAGAGCCGCCCAGGCTAATCGGTAAGGAGTGGTTTGCCAGTCCCAAGCCCTACGAGTGACTCGAAAAAGTCGAAGCGTGGCCTGAATGTTCTTCCTCTCGACCAGGATTTCCTCGGTTGCCCGCTCCTCGCCGGCGCGACTGTTGGCAAGAGCAAAAACGTCGTAGGCGTGGCGGACGAAATCGTCGCCACGCGAGCAATGATAACGCTCCCAAAGGCCCCTCCACTCCTTGACCAAGCGGGCCAGAAATTTCCTGGGCGAAGAGATGGCGGGGCCGTCGGAAGACATCGCGTCGGGACGGTCGGGTTCGTTGGCCGCCTCGCCCTCGGAGACACGTTGCATCCGGTTTTGGAAGTTAAGCCAGCGGAGCCGCGAATCTATATGCTCGTCGCTCCCGGATTCGACTTCCTGAGCGTGGAAGCTGGCAAGGTACAGCCGGAGGCGGTAGGTCAGCCCCCATCCATCGCCATAGGCGTCGCTTAGGAGTCCGCAACGGAAGCCGCGCAAATCGATTGCTGCGTAGGACGCCTTCTGGACGTTGAAATATTCGCGGTTGCGCATCGGCAGCCGCCAGGACTTATGTTGTCCCGTTTCCGTCAGCACCCGCCTTTCGGCAGCATTGAGCGGCGGCAATATCCAGCGCAGACGGTGAACTTCGAACTCGGAGCCGCATTGAAAGTCGCGCAGGTTGAGTGCGGTGCGCTCGCGCGCGTCCGCTGAGTCCTTGGACCCGTCGACGGCCGCGAAGGTGCTGAGGTCCAGGGTAAGCTTGCGGATCGCAGTGCTCCCATGAACTTTTGCGCTTTCGAGAGTTATGCCGCCGGCGATGGTGACGGCATCGCCCTCGGAGGAGCGGCGGCCGATCTTCAGATTGCCGTTAACCCTGCTCTCGCGCATGTCGAGCAGCCAGGGGATGAGGCCCCGGTCCTGCCCCTTGTGAACGGGAGGGGCATTTATGATTCGGCATCCGATGATGGCTTCGCGCCCGATCAGGGAGCTGTTGAGCCGCACGGCTCCGTCGCAGGCGCAGTCCGATCTGATCTTGATGCCTGTGCCGATCGTCGCCTTGAACAGGTCGATCGCGCTGGTGGCGGCTGAAGAGGGCGATGCTTGCCCCCATTCTTCCGGGTCCGGCCTTCGATCGGTACCCGCGTGAAACTTCGAGTGGCTGAAGCTAACTCGCCTATCTACTTTAACCGCTTCCGCTCCAATCTTGAACAGGGCGCGGACCTCAGAGTCGCACGCGAAGAAGGGATTGTATTCGATGCCGAGACCCAGTTCTTTCGCTACGTTGCCTGCTTGAACCCCGTGGATCTCCAGGTTCTTGCCCACGTTCGCCGCGATCAGGCAGAGCTCGCCGTGGACATAGACGCGATCGCCCCGGCGGTTCTCGAGATCCATGTAATGCGGATGGTAAAGGCCAAGCTTGAAGGTCCGCTGGATGTCGGCCTTCGAGAAGTTCAGCGTCGGCGCAGAGCCGTGTTGGTCGCTGTCGTGGCCGTGGAAGAAGCCGCCGGAGATCCACACCTCACCGGCGGACATTCCCACTGCTGCGAATTGTCCGACAACTACGACTGGGAAGAACGCATTGGCCCGGCCCTTTTTGGCCTTGTCCTCCGCCCCGGCATTTTCTCCTTTCACGCCGAGCTGACCGGCGATTCGCGCGAATTGGAAATCGAGGGCATGGCGGTTGGCGAGGGCCAGGAACGTGCCGCCCCAGATCCAGACGTCGTCGCCAATATCGGCGCTGACGAAACGGGCGCCGCCGACAAACGTCGACCGGACCAGCTCGACCCGGTCGCGAACATGGGCGTGGCTGAGCTCGAGCGCGCTCACGCCGCGCATGCTTCGGGTCGGGGTTGCCGGGCGCAGGCGATGGGCGCGCAGAGAGCACTGCTCGATCTTGAGGCCTGCGCCGATGGAGGAGGCCCTCAGAAAAATCTCGCAGCAGGCCTTCGCCGGCGCTTCGTCGGGAAATGGGTCCGCGACCGCCGGCTTTTCCACCGCGCCGAACGCCGAGGTAACGGCGCAGAAGGCTACCTCAGGACGGGGCGGATCCGAGTCGAGGCTGGGACCCAGGGTCCACCCCATGAATTCGGTCGCCCCGAAATGCTCCGTTCCCGTCGGGTCGGGCGGGCCGCACCGGCAGATGCGAACACTGCCAGCAAACCGCGTCCCCTCCGCATTCAGAGACGAGAAGCGGCAATTCTCCAGATACAGCGACTGGATGTGGGCTCCCGATAATTCCATCTGGCCGTCGAACAGACATCCCATGACGACCAGCGGAGGGAGAAATAAGCTTTCCGCGGGAGCGATATCGCGCAGGTCGAGGTCGCCCTCGATCGGTAGGAGCGACTTTGGATCGCACACCGTCCCCGGCCAGTGGATCCGAAGCCCGAAACGAGTGACAGCTACAGCGCGCCGCTCCAGCGGGCCGAGCCTCAGCTTCATCCCGAGAAACATAGCCCGGAACACCCTCGCCCGAATCGGCGCGGGGTCCAGCCGCTCTTTGGGCTCCGGCACGAAGGCCTGCCCCCGTTCGACCGCCTCGATTAGACGCGCCTCAAGCGGTCTCAGCCTTCCGATCGGCTTGACTTCGAATTCCACAGTTCGTCGCCCCCACATTCGAACCGCGGCCAACCTACACAAGCGAGGCCTTCTTACCAGCCCCGCCCGAAGCGAATTTGGTCCATTCCGGGGAGTGGCGAAGCCTTGCCTTCCGACTCGGGAGCACCCATCTCCCGGTCACCCGCGTTGACGCTTCGCGAGCGCTGCTTTAACCACAGAACAGATCTGGAACATCACCGGCCATGCTGACTCACCTTTCCGTCCGCGGCGCGCGCGAGCACAATCTCAAGAATATCGACGTCGATATCCCGCGCGAGACCCTGACGGTCATCACCGGCCTGTCGGGATCGGGCAAATCCTCGCTCGCCTTCGACACCATCTATGCCGAGGGCCAGCGCCGCTACGTCGAGAGCCTCAGCGCCTATGCGCGCCAGTTCCTCGAGATGATGCAGAAGCCCGACGTCGACCATATCGAGGGCCTCTCTCCCGCAATCTCGATCGAGCAGAAGACGACCAGCCGAAACCCGCGCTCGACGGTCGCCACCGTCACCGAGATCTACGATTACATGCGCCTGCTCTGGGCCCGGGTCGGCGTCCCCTACAGCCCCGCCACCGGCCTTCCCATCTCGGCCCAGACCGTGTCGCAGATGGTCGACCGCGTCATGGCCCTCCCCGAAGGCACCCGACTCTACCTCCTCGCCCCGGTCGTCCGGGGCCGCAAGGGCGAGTATCGGAAGGAGCTGGCCGAATGGCAGAAGGCCGGCTTCGCCCGGGTCCGGATCGACGGCCAGTTTTACGAAATCGAGGACGCCCCCGCCCTCGACAAGAAGTACAAGCACGACATCGAGGTGGTGGTCGACCGCCTGGTCGTCCGCGAAGGGATAGAGACCCGGCTGGCCGACTCCTTGGAGCAGGCGCTGAAACTGGCGGAAGGCCTGGTCTATTTGGACCCCGCCGACGCTCCCCCCTCCCCTTCAGGGGAGGGGCCGGGGGTGGGGGATGTCGGCTCCACAGCGTCCGCGGGGGACAAGCACCACCCCAACCTCTCCCCTGAAGGGGAGGGGCTCAAGAAGCAGGTGCTCGGCGACAACGCCCCCCCGGGCCGCCTCGTCTTCAGCGAAAAATTCGCCTGCCCCGTCTCCGGCTTCACCATCGCCGAGATCGAGCCGCGCCTCTTCTCGTTCAACGCCCCGCAGGGCGCCTGCCCCGCCTGCGACGGCCTTGGCGAGAAGCTCCTGTTCGATCCCGAGCTCGTGGTCCCCAACGAGAATCTGTCGATCAAGCGCGGCGCCGTCGTCCCCTGGGCCAAATCCAACCCGCCGAGCCCCTATTACATGCAGGTGCTGGGCTCCCTCGCCCGCGAGTTCGATTTCAGCCTCGAGACCCCCTGGAACGACCTGCCGGAGGACATCCGCCGGATGATCCTCTTCGGCACCGAAGGGAAACCCGTCACCCTCCGCTTCGTCGACGGCAAGAGAAGCTACGACGTCCGCAAGCCCTTCGAGGGCGTGATCGGCAATTTGAACCGCCGCATGCTCCAGACCGAGAGCGCCTGGATGCGCGAGGAGCTGGCCAGATACCAGTCCGCCGCCCCCTGCGAGACCTGCCACGGCGCCCGCCTCCGCCCCGAGCCGCTCGCCGTCAAGATCGCCGGCGAGGACATCAGCATGTCCACCCGCCGCTCCGTCCGCCACGCCCTCGCCTGGTTCTCCACCCTCGAGGACAAGCTCAACCCGCAGCAGAAGGAGATCGCCCGCGCCATCCTCAAGGAGATCAACGAGCGCCTCGGCTTCCTCAACAACGTCGGCCTCGATTATCTCAACCTCGACCGCACCTCCGGCACCCTGTCGGGCGGCGAAAGCCAGCGGATCCGCCTCGCCAGCCAGATCGGCTCCGGCCTCTCGGGAGTCCTCTACGTCCTCGACGAGCCCTCGATCGGCCTCCACCAGCGCGACAACGACCGCCTCCTCGTCACCCTTAAGCGCCTCCGCGACCTCGGCAACACCGTCATCGTCGTCGAGCATGACGAGGACGCCATCCGCCACGCCGACTATGTCATCGACATGGGCCCCGGCGCCGGAGCCCATGGCGGCGAGGTCGTCGCCCGAGGCACGCTCGACGAGGTCCTCGCCAACGAGAAGAGCCTGACCGCCGACTATCTCACCGGCCGCCGAGCCGTCGCAATCCCCGCCAAACGCCGCAAGGGCAACGGCCGGAAGCTCACCGTCCACGCCGCCCGCGCCAACAACCTCAAGGACGTCACCGCCTCCATCCCGCTCGGCACCTTCACCTGCATCACCGGAGTCTCCGGCTCCGGCAAGTCGAGCTTCACCATCGACACCCTCTACGCCGGCGCCGCCCGCGCCCTCAACGGCGCCCGAGTCGTCTGCGGCCCGTGCGAGAAGATCAGCGGCCTCGAATATCTCGACAAGGTGATCGACATCGACCAGTCGCCGATCGGCCGAACCCCCCGCTCCAACCCCGCCACCTACACCGGCGCCTTCACCCAGATCCGCGACTGGTTCGCCGGCCTCCCCGAGAGCCAGGCCCG
>DASVVM010000092.1:0-15534 GCA_036386555.1 Allosphingosinicella sp. | reverse complement strand
CCCCCCCCCCCCCGCGGCGCGCGTTGCCCCTCCACCACCCTTCGGGTGGTCCCCCTCCCCATCGCCTGCGGCGACGGGGAGGACAAGACATGACCGAATCCCGAACCCGGCGGCAGAAGGCGATCGCCGATCTCATCCGCTCCGAGCCGCTCGGGAGCCAGGAGGAGGTCACCGCCCGGCTCGGGGCGGTCGGCTTCTCGGTGACCCAGGCGACGGTGTCGCGCGACCTCGACCAGATGGGCGCGGTCAAGGTAAAGCGCGGCGGAGCGCTCAGCTATGCCCTTCCCGACCAGCTCGGCGGCAACGACTGGGCGGCGGCGCGGCTGCAGCACATATTCCGGGATTGGGTACAGTCCGTCGAGGCGGCGGGCAATCTGCTGGTCGTCAAGACTCCGCCGGGTTCCGCCCATCTCGTCGGCCTGGCGCTCGACCAGGCCAGGCTCGACGAGGTGGCCGGCACGATCTGCGGCGACGATACCTTGTTCGTGGCGCTGAGGGACGGGGTGGAAGCGGGAATCATGGCCGGCCGCTTCCGAACGCTTTCGCAGGAGCCGTCGTGACTCTTCCGTCCCTGCAAGGGAGGGGCTGGGGGCGGGTCCGCCGAAGGCGGTCGAAACTCCGGCGCCCGAAAAGTCTCGCTACGCTCGCCTACCCACCCCTAACCCCTCCCTTCCAGGGAGGGGAATCGATCTCAGGAATGGCCCAATGAACCTCCCCGCCCCCAGGAAAGTCGTGCTCGCTTATTCGGGCGGGCTCGACACCTCGATCATCCTCAAATGGCTCCAGACCGAATATCGAGCCGAGGTCGTCACCTTCACCGCCGATCTCGGCCAGGGCGAGGAGGTCGAGCCGGCGCGCGCCAAGGCGGAGCTGCTCGGGATCCGGCCCGATAACATCTTCATCGAGGACCTTCGCGAGGAGTTCGTCCGCGACTACGTCTTCCCGATGTTCCGCGCGAACACGGTCTACGAGGGCCAGTATCTGCTCGGCACCTCGATCGCCCGGCCGCTCATCGCCAAGCGGCAGATCGAGATCGCTCGTCAGGTCGGCGCGGACGCGGTCTGTCACGGAGCGACCGGCAAGGGCAACGACCAGGTCCGCTTCGAGCTCGGCTATTATGCGCTGGAGCCGGACATCAGGGTGATCGCGCCCTGGCGCGAATGGGACTATGCCAGCCGCGAGCAGCTGATCGACTTCGCCGAGAAGCACCAGATCCCGATCTCGAAGGACAAGCGGGGCGAAGCCCCCTTTTCGATCGATGCCAACCTTCTCCACTCCTCGTCCGAGGGGAAAGTGCTGGAGGATCCGTCCGTCGAGGCTCCCGAATATGTCCACCAGCGCACCATCTCGCCGGAGGACGCGCCCGACAAGGCGACGGTGATCGAGATCGGCTTCGAAGCCGGCGATCCCGTCGCGATCGACGGCGAGACGCTTTCGCCCGCCGCCTTGCTCACCCGATTGAACCAGCTCGGCCACGACAACGGCATCGGCCGGCTCGACCTGGTCGAGAATCGCTATGTCGGGATGAAGTCGCGCGGGGTCTACGAGACTCCGGGCGGCACCATCCTCCTCGCCGCCCATCGCGGGATCGAGTCGATCACGCTCGACGGAGGCGCGGCGCATCTCAAGGACGAGATCATGCCGCGCTACGCCAGCCTGATCTACAACGGCTTCTGGTTCTCGCCCGAGCGCGAGATGCTGCAGGCGCTGATCGACAAGAGCCAGGAGCATGTCACCGGCAAGGTCCGGGTCAAGCTCTACAAGGGCAATGCGACCGTGATCGGCCGGGAGAGCCCGCTCGCCCTCTACGACCAGGACCTCGTGACCTTCGAGGAGGGCTCGTCGAGCTACAGCCAGCGCGACGCGGCGGGGTTCATCCGCCTGAACGCGCTGAGGCTCAGGATCGCGGCGAAACGGGCGCGGAAAGCCCGATAACCGTCACTCCGGCGAAAGCCGGGGCCCCGGGGGGACCCGCCGAGACTTCCTGACCTGAGGTCCCGGCTTGCGCCGGGATGACGGGGACCCTTCGATATTGACTTCGCTCCATGCCGGTGGGATTTTGGGCCCGTGGGGGCGTGGCCATGTGCCGCGCCGAAGGGAATCGGCGAAATCGCGAAGCCAGCGCGTCCGGGCGTTCCCGCCCGGGCCTCCGCTTGGCGACAGAAGGAGCGTCCTATGATCACAGCATTGAACATGACCCTGCCCCTCAAGCAGGATCCCGAATCCCTCGCGAAGCTCCAGAGGCTGAAGGAAATATTTGCCGACCATTTCCAGCCGGAGATCGACCGCGCGCTGCGCAAGTCCAGGATCGTCCATTTCGCCCGGGTGCTCGTCATCCACGACAAGTTCCTTCAGGTGATCACGGAGTTCGACGGCGACCCGGAGGAATATACGGAATTCTTCCGTCGCGAGCTGCCGCACGTCTTCAAGCCGATCTTCGAGCTCGCCGAAGGCGTGCCGCCCTGGGACGAGCTCAACGACCAGGACACGTTCTTCGAGGCCTCCAAGCATCTGAACGTCCAGGCGCTCGGCCGCCCCGAAGACGGCCGCGAGGATCAGGGCTGGCTGTTCAGCTATTTCCCGAGGTCGGTCCGCGAGATCGAGGAATCGCTGGCCGGGAGCGGTAGCGGCGAGCCTGGCGCGGGCGGCGATTCTCCGCGCTCCGGCGGTGCCAATGCCGCGGCGCTCCATGCCGCCGCGGCCGCCTTCACCGCAGCGGCGGCGGCTTTCACGGCCGCCGCCGGCGGCGGGCCGCGGCCGCAGGGTCACGGCCGGGACTTCGTCGACGGCGGCAACGCAGGGGGCTGATCGGCCGGGGGACGCCGGGAGGACAGGCATGCCGGTCGACACCAACGATCTCCAGGGAATGGTGCTCGGCAACATTGCCGGCTACCGGCTGGTCAGGCACGTCATCCTGTCGGCGCCGGACGGGGCGTCGCTCCGGCGTTTCGTCGCGGGGATCCGACCGCTCATCCTGTTCGGGACCAACAAACCGACGACGGCGCACGGCTGGGTCGCCAATATCAGCTTCGCGTCGGGCGCGATGGCGCAGCTGCTTCCGCCCGACATCTACGCCAGGCTGGAGAGCGCCTTCCGCTCTCCGCCCGACGCGGGGCGGATCGGCGACGTCGGCGCCAGCCATCCGTCCAAATGGTGGGAGGGCCGGTTCCGGGGCGAGGAGGTGAGCTGCTTCGTCCACATCCACGCCGTGGGCGATGCCCAGCTCGAGGCGGCCACGGCGCAGATCCTCGAGGAGGCGGCGGCGGCCGGCCTGTCCGAGAAGGTCCCGCGCGCCTCGGGCGGCCGGCTCGACGGGGCGTTCCTCGGCTCGGGGCCGGCGGGCAAGGGCGCCCGGCTCCATTTCGGCTATGTCGACGGCCTGTCCAACGGCAAGATCGCCTGGGAGGGCGCGCCGAGCCCCGAGCGGCCGGTCGACTATCGCTCGGTCGTGGTCGGCCATTATGACGACCGCTTCCCCTGCGCCCCGGCGCGCGATCCGGCCGCGGCGATCCTCCGCGATTCCTCTTATCTCGTCTTCCGCTGGATCTACCAGGACGTCGCTACCTTCGAGCGCTTCCTGACCGCCAGGGCGCCGCCGCTCTTCCCCAGGCTTCCGCCGGCCGAGGCGCGCGAGCTGCTCGCCGCCAAGATGATGGGCCGCTGGCGCGACGGCACCCCCTTGTGCGTCTCGCCCGACGCCCCTGCGCCGGACCGCTGCGATGAAAGCTTCGCCTTCGCCCAGGATCTCCAGGGCATCGCCTGCCCCGTCTCGTCGCACATCCGGGTGATGAACCCGCGCGACCAGGCGCTTTCGGGAATGGCTGCGACCACCGGGGTTCCCCAGATCGTCCGGCGAGGAATGCCCTACGGCCCGGAGCTGAAAGGCGACAAGGACGACGGAGCCGACCGGGGCATCCTGGGGATCTTCGTCTGCGCCTCGATCCGCGAGCAGTTCATGCGTCTCGCCGCCTGGGGGCAGCGCAACAATTTCAGCGACTCCTTTCCCGCGCACGGCCGGGACCAGGACGCCCTGATCGGCAACCGCGCAGTGCCGGGCGCGACTCGCGAGTTCAGGATCCCGAAGGGCCCGGCGGGCGGCGGGGTGGTGGCCGGCCTGCCCGACTTCATCCGGACCAAGGGGACACAATATCTGCTGATGCCGAGCGGCCAGACCTTGTCGAGGCTGGTGCCTTTGTAATCCTCCCCATCGCAAGATGGGGAGGGGGACCATGCGAAGCATGGTGGAGGGGCAGAAGGCTCGGACTTGGGCGGTTCGCGCGAGAACCCGCGGTCCTGCGCCAGCTACCCCACCACCACCCTTCGGGTGGTCCCCCTCCCCACCGCTCCGCGGCGGGGAGGATTATTCGTCCAGCGCCCTCTTCGCCCGCTCGATCTGCTCCCGCACCCGCTCGGGCGCGGTCCCGCCGTAGCTGATCCGGCTCCGGACCGAGGCGTCGACGGTGAGGACGTCGTAGACCCGCTCGTCGATCCTCGGGTCGATCGCCTTCAACGCGTCCAGCTCGAGCCCGGCCAGCCCCGCGCCCCGCTCCTCGGCCGCGGCGACCGCGCGCCCGACGATGTGGTGCGCCTCGCGGAACGGCACGCCCGCCTCGCGGACCAGCCAGTCGGCGAGGTCGGTCGCGGTGGCGAAGCCCGCTTCGGCGGCGGCCCGCATCCGGCCTTCGTCGAACCGGGTCGACTGGACCATGCCCGCGAGCGCCTGCAGCGACAGGAGCAGCAGGTCGTGCGCCTCGAAGACCGGCGGCTTGTCGTCCTGCATGTCCTTGGAATAAGCGAGCGGCAGCCCCTTCATCGTCATCGTCAGTGCGACCATGGCGCCGGCGATCCGGCCCGAATGGCCGCGGACCAGCTCGGCGGCGTCGGGATTGCGCTTCTGCGGCATGATCGAGGAGCCGGTGCTGAACGCGTCGGGCAGGATCGCGAAGCCGAAAGGCTGGCTCGCCCAGAGGATCAGCTCCTCGGCGAGACGGGAGAGGTGGAGCGCGCACTGGGTCGCGGCCATCAGATAATCGAGCGCGAAGTCGCGGTCGGACACCGAGTCGAGCGAATTGGCCGTCGGGCGATCGAAGCCCAAAGCGGCGGCGGTGGCGTCGCGGTCGATCGGGAAGCCGGTGCCGGCGAGGGCGGCGGCGCCGAGCGGGCATTCGTTCAGCCGCTCTCGCGCCGAGACGAAGCGGGAGCGGTCGCGGCGGAGCATCTCGTAATAAGCCATGAAATGGTGGCCCAGCGTGACCGGCTGGGCCGACTGGAGGTGGGTGAAGCCGGGCATCACCGTCTCCGCATGCTCCTCGGCGCGGGCGACGAGCACCCGCTGGAAGGCGGCGAGGGCGGCGTCGGTTTCGTCCATGGCGCCCCGGACCCAGAGGCGGAAATCGGTCGCGACCTGGTCGTTGCGCGAGCGGGCGGTGTGGAGGCGCCCCGCTCCCGGCCCGATCAGCTCCGCCAGCCGGGCCTCGACATGCATGTGGATGTCCTCGAGGTCCGGATCCTCGCGAACGCCGATCCGGGCATATTCGTCCTCGATCCGCTCCAGCCCCTCGGCGATCGCGGAGGCGTCGCCTTCCGGGATGATCCCCTGGGCCTCGAGCATCGCGACATGGGCGAGCGAGGCGGCGATATCCTCGCGCCAGAGGCGCTTGTCGAAGGAGATGGAGGCGTTGATCTCGCGCATCAGCGCCGCCGGCCCCCCGGCGAAGCGGCCGCCCCACATCAGGTTGCTTGGCTTGTCGTCGGTGACGGCGGCTCTCCTTCGTGACGCGGATAGGGCAAAGGGGGCCGACGATGCTAGTCCTCCCCGTGGAGCGCAGCTCCATGGGGAGGGGGACCAGGCGAAGCCTGGTGGAGGGGCAACCCGCTCAGCAAGCCCCTCCACCGCGCTTCGCGCGGTCCCCCTCCCCATCCGCTTCGCGGACGGGGAGGACGAGGGTGGCCCCCTGCCCGCTCCCCCGCTATGCCCCCGCCATGCGCCAGGCCACCGGCACCCTCGACTTCCACACCTCCCGTCAGGGCCTCATGGAGATCACCCGCGAGGTCGCCGCCTGGACCGAAGCCCAGGCCATGCAGGAAGGCCTGCTCACCCTCTTCTGCCGCCACACCTCCGCTTCGCTGATCATCCAGGAGAATGCCGCTCCCGAGGTGCGAACCGACATCGAGGCCTGGATCGCGCGTCTCGCTCCCGAGGACCCCTCCGCCTACGCGCATGGCGACGAAGGCCCGGACGACATGCCTGCCCACCTCCGGACGATCCTCACCCAGGTCCAGCTCGCCATCCCCCTGATCGGCGGCCGGCTCGCGCTCGGCACCTGGCAGGGCGTCTACCTGTTCGAGCACCGCCGTCGCCCGCACCGGCGAAGCCTCGCGTGCCACCTGATCGGCGATTGAGCCGGTGAGCCTCGAATCGGTCCGCGCCTGGCTCGCCGAGCATGCGCCCGATCTGCCGCTGATCGAGGTGGCGGAGAGCACCGCCACGGTCGAGACGGCGGCCCGCGCGCTCGGCGTCGAACCGGGGCGGATCGCCAAGACCTTGGCGGTCCGGGTCAAGGACGACGTGTTCCTGCTCGTCGCGCGCGGCGACGCCCGGCTCGACAATGCGAAGTCCAAGGCCGAGTTCGCGGGCCGGCCGCGGATGCTCGGAGCGGAGGAGACCCTGGCGCTGACCGGCCACCCCGTCGGCGGAGTCTGCCCGTTCGGGCTGGCGAATCCCCTGCCCGTCTATTGCGACGTCTCGCTCAGGGACTTCGAACGCGTCTATCCGGCGGCGGGATCGCTGAATAGCTCGGTCGAAGTGACGCCCGAGCGACTGTTCGAACTGGTCGGCGAGCGCTGGGTCGACTTGTGCCGTTTGCCAGAATAGCTCGGGCCCTGCTCCCCTCCCTGAAAGGGAGGGGCTGGGGTGGATCGGCCGAAGGCCGCCGAACGCCGGAGCATGGGCTCGCTGCGCTCGCACCCACCCCCGGCCCCTCCTTGCAGGGAGGGGAGGAGCCCTCTTATGGTGGGGCCATGAAGCGCCTCCTCCTCCTTGCGCCACTCCTCCTCGCCGCCTGCACGACCGACGAGACCGGACCGGCCGCGACCGTCCCCGCGGCGGCGAGCTGGCGGGCGATCGCGACCGACCATGACCTCGAGCGGGCGCGCAAATGGCGGACCGCCTGGGTCCGGGCGGTGGCCGAGGCGCGGGCCGGCGGCCATTCGGCGGAGATCGACCGCGAAGGCGTGCTGCTCGAGCCGGACGCGGCGTTGCGCGGAGTCTTGCCCCCCGCGGGCGATTATCGCTGCCGGGTGCTCAAGGTGGGCGGGCAGGGCCAGGGGCTGCTGGATTATATCGCCTACCCTTATTTCGACTGCCGGATCTCGGCCGGCGCCGGGCCGATCGACTTCGTCAAGCTGACCGGCTCGCAGCGGCCGGTCGGACGGCTCTTCCCGGACGGCCAGCTGCGCATGGTCTTCCTCGGAACGCTCCAGCTGGGCGACGAGCGGGGCAATCTGCGCTACGGCCACGACCGGCAGCGCGACATGATCGGCCTGCTCGAGCGGATCGAAGAGCGCCGCTGGCGGCTGGCCTTCCCCTATCCCGCCTTCGAATCCACGCTCGACGTGATCGAGCTCGTGCCCAAGGAATGACCCGATGAAACGCCTGCTGCTCCTCCCCCTGCTCGCCTTGTCCGCGCCGGCCGCCGCCGATCCGCTCGCCGACCAGGTCAGGCAGGATCTGCCGTCGCTGATGACTCTCTACCGCGAGCTCCACGCCAATCCCGAGCTGTCGATGCAGGAGGTGAAGAGCTCGGCCCGGCTCGCGGCCGAAGCGCGCAAGCTCGGCTTCGAGGTGACCAGCGGGGTCGGCAGGACGGGGGTCGTCGCGGTGATGAAGAACGGCCCCGGGCCGGTCCTCCTGATGCGCGCCGACATGGACGCTCTGCCGGTGGCCGAGCAGACCGGCCTTCCCTTCGCGAGCAAGGTCAAGGCGACCAGCGTCAGCGGAGTCGAGAGCGGAGTCATGCACGCGTGCGGCCACGACACGCACATGACCGGCTGGCTCGGAACCGCGCGGCGGATGGCGGCGATGAAGGGGCAATGGTCGGGCACTTTGGTGATGATCCTCCAGCCCGCCGAGGAGACCGGCGAGGGCGCCAAGGCGATGCTCGACGACGGTCTGTTCACCCGCTTCCCCAAGCCGACACATGCTTTGGCCTGGCATGACAGCGCCTCGCTCCCCGCCGGCGTCCTCGGCATCACCGTCGGGCCCGCTTTCGCCAATGTCGACAGCGTCGACATCGCCGTGAAGGGCGTCGGGGGCCACGGCGCGGTGCCCCAGAACACGCGCGATCCGATCGTCCTCGCCAGCCGGATCGTCGGCACCCTGCAGACCCTGGTCAGCCGCGAGCTCGATCCTCAGGACGCTGCGGTGGTGACGGTGGGCAGCTTCCAGGGCGGCACCAAGCACAACATCATCTCCGACCAGGCGACCCTGCTCCTGACGGTCCGGAGCTACAGCCAGAAGACCCGCCGGGCCCTCCTCGACGGGATTCAGCGCATCGCCCGCGGCGAGGCGATCGCCGCAGGGATGCCGGAGGACAAAATGCCGGTGGTGACCATCCGGGAAGGCGAGTTCACACCCGCTGCGATCAACACGGAGAAGCTGAGCGCCGACACCGCCGCCCTGTTCCGCACGCGTTTCGGCGCCGATCGGGTGAAGGTCGTGCCGCCGCCGATGGTCGGCGAGGATTTCGGCCGCTACCACCTCGCCGACAGGAATATCGAGAGCCTGATCTTCTGGGTCGGAGGCGTGCCCAAGGCGAAGTGGGACGCGGCCGGCGGCGACACCTCGAAGCTGCCCTCGCTCCACAGCCCCTTCTGGGCGCCGGAAGCCGAAACGGTGATCGCGACCGGCATCGAAGCGATGGTGACGGGCGCGATGGGGGTGCTCGGGAAGAGATAGCAAAATCGCCCCCAGGATTCAGAGGAGAGAACCTCACGTGTGGTGGATGGGTTCTCCGGGAATTAGAAAGTCCCTTTTCCACCTGGGTTTTCGGGCACTTTTCCCCTTCCGATTTGGCGGAGCATTTTTTTGAAGATTATTTGGCGTACAAGCCGGCTGGTTTCCGCAGCGGATTATCGGCGAGTTTTTGCATGGGGTGCAAACCGGTATTGAATCGGCAACATATTTGGCTTATATCCTGGCTATCATCCTAGCGGGCATGATCCCGTTAGACAGGCCGGGGCTTCGCGCTCCGGCCTTTGTCGTTTAAGCGTGCCCGATGCGCCGAGTCATCGCTTATATCGACGGCTTCAACCTCTATCATTCGATAGACGATCTGAAGCGCCCGCACCTGAAATGGCTCGACCTTCGGGCATTGGCGGAAAGCCTCCTGCGCAAGGATGAGACGCTCAAGGCTGTAAAATACTTTTCAGCATATGCGACTTGGATGCCTGCCCGTTACGCCCGTCACCGGGATTACGTGGATGCCTTGGTAGCGCGCGGCGTCATCACCCACATGGCCTCGTTCAAGGAAAAGCCCCGAAAGTGCTTTTCATGCGGAGCCCGATGGATCGGCCACGAAGAAAAGGAAACAGACGTACAGGTTGCGGTCCATATGCTTGCGAACGCTCTCAAGGGGGAAGCGGAGCGCATAATCGTCATTACCGCAGACACGGACATAGCTCCCGCAGTCCGCATGATCGCGGCCAACGCTCCCAAGGTCGAAGTGTTCGTTGCAGCGCCGCCGGGGCGATTCGGCCTGTGTCGCGTCCTCAAGCCCCGTGTCGAGATCACGCCAGGTCGTTTAGCCAAATGCCTTCTACCTAGTTCGGTGCAGGTGGGAAGTGGTAGAACAGTTCAGCGGCCTGCCGAATATGATCCCCCGCCCTAAGGAGCGTTAGAGGGCATATTCCCTTTATATTTACACCACTCCGAAGGCCAGCATCGCGTCGGCGACCTTCTTGAAGCCGGCGATGTTGGCGCCCTTCACATAGTCGATCCGTCCGTCGGCAAGCCGGCCATATTCGATGCAGCGCTCGTGGATTCCGTTCATGATGTCCTTGAGGAGGCGCTGCAATTCCTCCTCCTTCCAGCTCAGGCGGGCGCTGTTCTGGCTCATCTCCAGCCCCGACACGGCCACTCCGCCGGCATTGGCGGCCTTGCCCGGCGCGTAGAGGATCCCGGCCTCCTTGAAGACCTTCACGCCGTCGAGGTTGGTCGGCATGTTGGCGCCTTCGGAAACCGCGACGCACCCGTTCCTCACCAGGGTCCGGGCGTCGTCGCCGAGAAGCTCGTTCTGGGTGGCGCAGGGGAGAGCGATGTCGCATTCCACCGCCCAGGGGCGGCCGCCGGGATGGAAGGTCGAGCCCCTATATTCCTCTGCATATTCGCAGATCCGCCCGCGGCGCTTGGTCTTGTGCGCCTTGACCCAGTCGATCTTCTCCTGGGTGATTCCGTCGGGATCGTGGATGAAGCCTTCGCTGTCGGAAAGCGTGAGCACCTTGCCGCCGAGCTGGACGATCTTCTCCGCGGCATGCGTGGCGACGTTGCCCGAGCCGGAGATGACCGCGCGCCTGCCGGCCAGGTCCTGCCCCCGCGTCGCGAGCATGTTGGCGAGGAAATAGACGGCGCCGTAGCCGGTCGCCTCGGTCCGGATCAGCGAGCCTCCATATTCGAGGCCCTTGCCGGTCAGAACGCCTTCCCAGCTGCCCGTGATGCGCTTGTACTGGCCGAACATGTAGCCGATCTCGCGTGCGCCGACCCCGATGTCGCCGGCAGGGACGTCGACATTGGCGCCGATGTGGCGGAACAGCTCGGTCATGAAGCTCTGGCAGAAGCGCATGATCTCGTTGACGCTCTTGCCCTTGGGATTGAAGTTCGCGCCCCCCTTGCCGCCGCCCATCGGCAGGCCGGTCAGTGCGTTCTTGAACGTCTGCTCGAAGGCGAGGAACTTGAGGATCGATTCGTTGACCGACGGGTGGAAGCGGATGCCGCCCTTGTACGGGCCGATCGCATTGTTGTTCTGGACCCGGTAGCCTCGCTGGACCCGGATATTGCCCTTGTCGTCCTCCCAGCAGACGCGGAATGAGACCACCCGGTCGGGCTCGGCCATTCGCCGCAGGATCTGGGCCTCGTGATATTCGGGCTTGCCGGCGGTGAACTCGAAGACGTCCTCGGCGACCTCGTAGACGGCCTGGATGAATTCGGGCTGGTGCGGATTGCGCCGCCTGACGCCGTCCTTGAAGCCTTCGAGGTCGACGTGCCGGTCCGAATTCACCTCATCGGCACCGGATCGCCGGCCGGCCAGCGCGAATCGCCGACCCGCTTCAGGTTCATCTCGAAAATCTGCACGGGGGCTGCGGTCCCGGCGATCCGCTCACCGACCTCGCGCCAGGCCCCGTTCCGGATCGTCGCCGTGTAGCGGACGATCGCGCCCGGACCGGCGGGGGTCTGCCAGACATAGCCGTCGGGCCTGACCTCGAGCGGGAAATCGCCGCTGTGCCCCATCGCATAGGAACGCAGGCTGTAGGCCTTCTTCGCGGGATCGTAGGAGACGATCCCGAAGGCGTTGAAGCCGACCGAGCCGTCGGGATTGTAGGCCCGGCCCTCGATCACCTTGACCGCTCCGCCGATGAAGGGACCGATCCGCTCGGTATGGACGACGTCGTGGCGCCCGGCCGGGGTCATCGTCCAGGCGGTTCCGCGCCAGACCCCGTCCATGGCCGAAAGCTTCGCCATCGCCTCGCGCTGCGCGGCCTGGTTGGCTGCGGCATTGGGCGGCTGCGCCGCGCCGGGCGCGGAGAGGGCGAGTATGGCGGCCGTGGTGAGGATAAGGCGCATGACGGGTCCCCCCTGATCGGAGGAGGATGGTGCGCTACTTGCCTCCCCATCGCAAGATGGGGAGGGGGACCATGCGAAGCATGGTGGAGGGGTAGGCTCGGACTTGAGTAGTACTCGCGGGAACCGCCGACCTCGGGGCGGTTACCCCTCCACCACCCTAGGGGTGGTCCCCCTCCCCATGCTGCGCATGGGGAGGCAAATTGCCGTCCAGGATCGCTTCGATCGCGCGTTCGACCTGCCTGATGTCGGCCATTCCGTCGACCCGGCGGACGAGGCCGCGGGAATCGTAATAAGGGAGGATGGGCGCGGTCTTGGCGCGATATTCGGCAAGGCGGGTCCGCACCGTCTCCTCATTGTCGTCGGGGCGGCGCTTGAACTCGTCCGCGCCACATATGTCGCATAAAGTGGCGATCTTCGGCAATTTGTAGCGATCATGATAGCCTTCGCCGCATTTGGCGCAGGAGAAGCGGCCGGTGATCCGGTCGACCAGGGCGTCGGCGTCGACGAGGAGCTCGATGACGTGATCGAGCTTCATTCCCCGCTCGGCGAGAAGGGCGTCCAGCGAGATCGCCTGGGCCTCGGTGCGCGGATAGCCGTCGAAGATGAAACCCGACCCCGAATAGCGCTCCGGCTGGTCGAGCCGGTTGGCGATCAGCTCGTTCACGACCTCGTCCGGGACCAACTCGCCCGCCTCCATGATCGCCTTGGCCCGGAGCCCGATCGGGCTTCCGGCCCTGATCGCCTCGCGAAGCATGTCGCCGGTCGAGAGCTGGACCAGCCCGCGCTCGGCGATCAGCCGGCCGGCCTGGGTCCCCTTGCCCGCCCCGGGAGGTCCGAGGAGGATGATGTTCACGAGTGAGCGCTTGCCGCGAACGCCGATGTCATCGCCCGCGCCCGCCCTTCAGCTTCGCCTTCTTGATGAGGTCGCCATATTGATGGGCGATGAGGTGGCTCTGGATCTGGGTGACCGTGTCCATCGTCACGTTGACGACGATGAGCAGGGAAGTTCCGCCGAGATAGAAGGGAATGCCGGCCCGGGCGATGAAGAATTCCGGCACGAGACAGATGATGGTCAGATAGGCGGCACCGATCACCGTGATCCGGGTGAGGACGTAGTCGAGATATTCCTCGGTGCGCTTGCCCGGCCGGATGCCGGGAATGAAGCCGCCGTAGCGCTTCAGATTCTCGGCCGTCTCCTCCGGATTGAACACCACCGCCGTGTAGAAGAAACAGAAGAAGATGATCCCCGCCGCGTAGAGCGCCATGTAGAGCGGCGCGCCGTGCTGGAGAGCGGTGGTGACGGTGATCAGGATCTCGCCCCACAGGCTGTCGCTGGTGTCCCGGTTGCCGGCGAACTGGGCGATGGTCAGAGGCATCAGCAGAAGCGACGAGGCGAAGATCGGCGGGATCACGCCCGAAGTGTTGATCTTGAGCGGCAGGTGCGACTTCTCCGCCTGCATCTGGCCGCGCGCGGTCTGGCGCTTGGGATATTGGATCAGCACCCGGCGCTGGGCCCGCTCCATGAAGCAGATGAAGAGGATGAGGATCGCGGCCGCCGCGATCACTGCGAGGATGAGGAGCGGCGACAAGGTTCCGGTGCGGCCGCTCTCGAACACCTGCATGAGGGTGGTGGGCAGCTGGGCGACGATCCCGGCCATGATGATCAGCGAGACCCCGTTGCCGATTCCGCGGCTGGTGATCTGCTCGCCGAGCCACATCAGGAACATGGTTCCGCCGACCAGGGTGACGACGGTTGTGATCCGGAACATCATTCCCGGATCGAGAACGGCAGAGCCGCCATTGCCCTGGCCCCAGCCCTCGAGGCCGACGGCGATGAAATAGCCCTGGATGGCGCACAGGAAGACGGTGCCGTAGCGCGTATATTGGTTGATCTTCTTGCGGCCGGTTTCGCCTTCCTTCTTCAGGGCGGCGAGGGTCGGCGACATCGAGGTGGCGAGCTGAACGACGATCGAGGCGGTGATGTAGGGCATGACGCCCAGCGCTATCAGGCTCATCCGCTCGAGGCTTCCGCCCGAGAACATGTTGAAGAAATCGAGCACTCCGCCGCGGGTCGTGTCGAAGAGGTTGGCGAGCGCCCGCGGATCGATCCCGGGCAGCGGTACGAAGCTCAGGAGCCGGAAGACGATGAGCGCTCCGAGGGTGAACCAAAGGCGCTTCTTGAGATCCGTCGCCTTGGCGAAATTCGCCAGGCTGATGTTGGAAGCCATCTGTTCGGCTGCGGATGCCATAGGTGCTCGATCCTGGAAAAAGACGTGAGGCGGCGGAAGTGGTTACCCCCGCCGCCTCATATAGTGACCGGTTTCGGCTTGTCAGCCTTCAACCGTGAAAGCGGCTCAGGCGTTGGTCCGCTTCTTGACGCTGTTCTTCTTCGCGGCGGCCTTCTCGGAGGCCGGAACGACCTCGATCAGCTCGATCGAGCCGCCGGCGGCTTCCACCGCCTCGCGGGCGCCCTTGGACACTCCGGCGACCCGGAAGGCGAGCTTCGCGCTGAGGCTGCCCTTGCCGAGCAGGCGGATCCCGTCCTTGCCGCCGCGCGACAGGCCTGCGGAGCGAAGCGCCTCCTGGTCGATCGTTCCGTCGGCGGAGAGGGTCCCGGCGTCGATCGCCTTCTGGATCATACCGATATTCACCTCGGCATAATCCTTGGCGAAGATGTTGTTGAAGCCGCGCTTCGGCAAACGCATGTGGAGCGGCATCTGGCCGCCCTCGAAGCCGAACACGCTGACGCCCGAGCGCGACTTGGCGCCCTTCTGGCCGCGGCCCGCGGTCTTGCCGAGGCCGGAGCCGATTCCGCGGCCGACCCTGACGCGCGACTTGCGGGCGCCCTTATTGTCTCTGAGATCGTTGAGTTTCATGTCTTTGCACTCGCTTTCGCTTTTGTCGCGCAAGGTTCAGGTACCGGAAGGTGCCTGGACCGTCGCCCCCGCGAAAGCGGGGGCCCCGCTTCTTCTTTTTTAGGCCCGCAAGAAGAAAGAAGCGGGATCCCCGCTTTCGCGGGGATGACGGTCAGCGTTACTCGCTGACAGTCACCATATGCTGCACCTTGCGGAGCATTCCGCGCACCTCGGGGGTGTCGGTCAGCTCCACGGTGCGGTGCATCTTGTTCAGGCCCAGCCCGATCAGCGTCTTGCGCTGGTCGGGCGTGCGGCGGATCGGCGATCCAGTCTGGGTCAGCTTGATCGTGGCCATCATATTACTCCGTCACCAGCTCGGCTTCGGCCGACGCCTCGGCGCCGGTCAGGCCTTCGCGGCGGGCCATCAGGTCGGCGACCTTGCGGCCGCGGCGCTGGGCGACCGCCTTAGGACTGGTCTGCTCCTTGAGCGCCTCGAAGGTCGCCCGGACCATGTTGTAGGGGTTGGACGTGCCGATCGACTTGGTCACCACGTCGGCGACCCCGAGGCTCTCGAACACGGCGCGCATCGGGCCGCCCGCGATGATCCCCGTGCCCGCCGGAGCCGAGCGGACATAGACCCGTCCGGCGCCGAAATGGCCGAGGCCGTCATGGTGAAGGGTGCGGCCCTCGCGGAGCGGAACCCGGACCATGGCCTTCTTGGCTGCCGCGGTCGCCTTCGAGATCGCCTCCGGCACCTCGCGGGCCTTGCCGTGGCCGAAGCCCGACCGGCCCTTGCCGTCGCCGACCACGACCAGGGCCGCGAAGCCGAAGCGCTTGCCGCCC
>DASVVM010000091.1:0-23092 GCA_036386555.1 Allosphingosinicella sp. | reverse complement strand
GATCGACGACCTGGTCGCCTCGGCGCTCAAGTGGAGCGGCAAGTTCGTCTGGGCCTGCAAGAATTACGACGGCGACGTCCAGTCCGACATGGTCGCCCAGGGCTTCGGCTCGCTGGGCCTGATGACCTCGATCCTGATGACGCCGGACGGCAAGATCGTCGAGGCCGAGGCCGCCCACGGCACCGTCACCCGCCATTACCGGATGCACCAGCAAGGCAAGGCGACCTCGACCAACCCGCTCGCCTCGATCTTCGCCTGGACCGGCGGCCTCAAGTTCCGAGGCAAGTTCGACGACACGCCCGAGGTCACCCGCTTCGCCGAGACGCTCGAGCGGGTCTGCATCGAGACGGTCGAGTCCGGCCAGATGACCAAGGACCTCGCCATCCTCATCGGCCCCGAGCAGAGCTGGATGACGACGGAGCAATTCTTCGAGGCGATCCGCGCCAACCTCGAAAAGGCGATGGCGGCGGCCTGATCGTCCTCCCCATGCAACGCATGGGGAGGGGGACCACCCGAAGGGTGGTGGAGGGGTAAGTGGCGCCGGATCAGTGGGTTCGCGCGCGATCCTCCGATCCCACGGCAGCGTCCCCTCCACCATGCTTCGCATGGTCCCCCTCCCCATCTCGCGATGGGGAGGACGAGGGCGACCGCACATGCTCCGGCCTGAAGCCGAAGCCGATCAGCGCGGCGGGGAATCTGCGCAGGAAGCGGTAGCGGTTCAGCAGCCGCACCGGCAGCGGCGGAGCGAAGGGCGAATCGCGCCGCATCAGCAGCCGGCTGATGATCCGGTTCTGCACCGCCTTCTGGAAACCCTGAGTGATGCGGACGGCCGGAAGCCGCCTCTTCTCGACCCGGCCGAGCAGGGGGTCCGGATCCTCGCCCGCGGCGAGCGGTCCGGCGAGGATGTTGGCTGCCGCGACGGCGTCCTGGATCGCGACGTTGATCCCGACCCCGCCGACCGGGGACATGGCGTGGGCAGCGTCGCCGATGACGAGAAGGCCTGGACGGTGCCAGCGCTCAAGCCGGTCAAGCGACACGGTCAGGAGCTTGACGTCGTCCCATGATGCGATCGCTTCCACATCCGCCGCGACCATCGGGGCGACCCGCGCGATCTCCGCGCGGAACGAGTCGAGCCCCTCGGCGCGCACCTCGTCGGCCATGCCCTTGGGGAACACATAGGCGCATTGCCAATAGTCGCCCCGGTCGATGAGCGCGATGATCCTCCCGGCCGCGAACACCCCGGTCGTGTCGTTCCCGGCGGTCCGCGCCTTGGGAAGCCGGAACCAGAAGACGTCCATCGGCGCTCCGAGGTCGCGGACCTCCAGGCCGCCGATGCCGCGCAGGACCGAGTGGCGGCCGTCGGCGGCGATCACCAGCCGCGCTCGAAGCTCGGCGTCGCGACCCTCCTGCCGACAGCGGACACCGGCCACCCGCCCGCCCTCCTCGACGAGGCCGGTGCCTTCGGCTTCCATCAGCAATGAGAAGTTCGGATATTCCGACGCCGCTTCGGCGACGAAGTCGAGAAACTCCCATTGCGGCATCATCGCGATGAAGTTCCAGCGCGGGTCGAAGGCCGACAGGTCGGCCAGCTCGACCTCGACTCCGCCCACCAGGCCGCCGATCCCCCCGACCTTGTCGTGGGGGCGCCGGAGCAGCCGGTCGAGGAGACCGAGCTCGTGGAAGATCCTGAGCGTCGAGGGATGGACGGTGTCGCCCCGGAAGTCGCGAAGGAAGTCGGAATGCTTCTCGAGCACGGTGACCTTCGCACCCGCCCGGGCGAAGAGGAGCCCGGCCACCATTCCGGCCGGACCTCCGCCGACGATGCAAAGATCGCGCATTTCAGCCTCCCCGCGGCTGACAATGCCGTCCAATCCTGCATAAAGGCAAGATGCACGGCAACTTCCAGACCTCCGGCTTCAGCGACGCTCTGGTCATCCTCGGCGCCGCCGGGGTGGTCATCCCGGCCTTCGCCCGGTTCCGGATCAGCCCGGTCATCGGCTTCATCCTCGTCGGCCTTCTCGTCGGGCCCGCCGGACTGGGTGCAATGGCGGGAAAAATGCCCTGGCTGAACTACATCACCATCTCCAACCCGGAAGCGGTCGAGCCCTTCGCGGAGTTCGGGATCGTCCTCCTGCTCTTCGCGATCGGCCTCGAACTGTCCTTCCGCCGGCTGTGGACGATGCGCCGGCTGGTTTTCGGAGTCGGCGCCGCGGAGCTTCTGGTCTGCGCTCTGCTCCTCGGCCTGGCGGTCAACATGCTCGGCGAGAGCCTCAGCGGCTCGGTCGCGCTCGGCCTCGCGCTGGCCCTCTCCTCGACCGCGCTGGTCCTGCCCCTGGTGGGCACGACCAGCCCGGTCGGACGCTCCGCGCTGGCGATGCTCCTGTTCGAGGATCTGGCGATCGTCCCCATCATCTTCCTCCTCGGAGCGATGGCGCCCTTCGCCGCGGCGAGCGGATTCGACGGACTGATCAACACCCTCCTGCTCGGCGCCGCCGTCGTCGCCGCGATGTTGGTCCTCGGCCGCCTCCTCCTGCCGCGCCTGTTCGCCCAGGCGGCCCGGACCAAGAGCCCGGAGCTTTTCCTCGCCGCCAGCCTCCTGGTGGTGATCGTCGCCAGCCTCGCCACCACCGCCGCCGGGCTGTCGCCGCTGATGGGCGCCCTGCTCGCCGGCATCCTGATCGCCGAGACCGACTATCGAAGCGAGGTCGAGGTCATCACCGCTCCGTTCCGGGGGCTCGCGCTGGGAATCTTCCTGATCACGGTGGGGATGAGCGTCGACGTGAGGGTGGTCGCGGCCAATTGGGAAAAGCTCGCGGGCGCCGTCGTCGGCGTCGTGCTCGTCAAGGCCCTGGTGACCGGCCTGCTCCTTCGCCTCAACGGGGCGCGGCGATCGGTGGCGGCCGAGGCGGGTCTGATCATGGCCTCGCCTTCCGAGACCACGCTGATCGTCCTCGCCACCGCCGCGGCGGCGCAGCTGATCAGCGCCCAGACGGCGGCCTTCTGGCAGATCGTCACCGCCATCGGGCTCACCCTCACGCCTTTGCTGGCCAAGCTCGGCCAGGTGGCGGCGAGGCGGGTCGACGTCCACAGCGAGGATGAATCCCCGACCCTCGGCCGCGGCGACGAAGCGGCGGTGGTGGTAATCGGCTTCGGCCGGGTGGGCCGGCTGGTCGCCGAGATGCTGACCGCGCACGGCCGGCGCTATCTCGCGGTCGATTCGAGCATCGACACGGTCTCCGCCTGCCGAAAGGAGGGGATTCCGATCGTCTATGGCGACGTCGCCCGGCCCGAGTTCATCGATCGGCTCAAGCTCGGCCACGCCACCGCCCTCGTCCTCACCATGGACGATCCTGTGCTGAGCGTGAGGGTGACCAAGAAGGTCCGCGCCTGGTGCCCCGACCTCACCATCGTCGCCCGGGCAAGGGACCCCGCCCATGCTGCCGAGCTCTACCGCGCCGGAGCCACCGACGCCGTTCCGGAGACTCTCGAATCCTCGCTCCAGCTGTCCGAGGCGGTGCTGGTCGACCTCGGGATGGCGATGGGCCCGGTCATCGCCTCGATCCACGAGAAGAGGGCGGAGCTGAGGAAGGAGATCATGGAGCTGGGCCAGCTCAGCGAAGAGCCGGTGCTGGAACGGCGGCGGCTGAGGGACGCGCTGAAGGCAAGGTGATGGCGTTCCACGTGGAACGTTTCATGAACGTGCTATTTTTCTCCATAAAGCTCGGAAAAGACAGCGCCGGAACATCGCTAAGCGACATCCTCCTCCCACCCCCATTTGCGGCCAAGCCCTTGTTTTCAGCGCAAAAGTAGGTTTCGCGCAATTCCGTTTCGACCCGATCACAATCGCCAGACATCGCCAGGAATCGCCACGAAACGCCTCATTTCGCCACATTGGGGCCCAGGGTAATTTTTGCAAAAAGGAGCGCGATGGCACGACGGCTGGCGAAGCCAAGCCTTCCCTGCTACCGTTCCTTATCCGTTCTTAGGTAGGACATGTCATGGCAAAGCGATCCGGCTCCGCCGACCTCCCGCTTCACGGCGGCCGGGTCCCGGCCTGGCTCGGCGAGCGCATGACCCGGCTCGGGACGGTCATGGCCGAGGCGATCATTCTTCACGAAGGCCAAGACGCCCTGCTCGCCCGGCTCGCCCATCCCTTCTGGTTCCAGTCGTTCGGGGCGGTGATGGGGATGGACTGGCATTCGTCCGGGATCACGACCAGCGTCGTCGGAGCCTTGAAGCGCGGGCTCAACCCGCGCGCGGGCGAGCTCGGAATCAGGGTCTGCGGCGGGCGCGGCCGCCATTCGAGGGCGACTCCGGACGAGCTGGCGGTGGCGGGGGAGGCGGCCGGGTTCGACGGCGTGGAGCTGGCCCGGACGAGCCGGCTCGTCGCCAAGGTCGACAGCGCCGCGCTCCAGGACGGTTTCGACCTCTACCTGCACGGCTTCTTCGTCACCGACGAGGGCAAATGGGCGGTGGTCCAGCAGGGCATGAACGGCGCGCGGCGGACGGCGCGGCGCTACCATTGGCTGTCGGAAGGGCTGACCAGCTTCGTCGATTCGCCCCACGCCGCGATCGAGGGCCAGCGCCAGGGCAAAGTGCTCAACCTCGCCGACCGCCGCGCCGATGCCTCGCGCCGGGCCCAGCTCGAGCTGCTCGCGGAGCTCGGGCCCGAAAAGCTGGCTCGCGAAGCGGCTGCGGTGGAGAGGGGCGTTCCGGCGCCGGCCCCCGAGCCGTTGCTGCCCCATCTGTCGCTTCCCGAGCATCACGACGTCCGCGCGGACGACGTCATCCTGAGGCGGCTGCACGGCACCCTCGCCGCGGCGGCGGAAGCAGGCCCGAAGGATTTCGCCGACCTGCTGCTCGTCCCCGGGGTCGGGGCAAGGACCGTTCGCTCGCTCGCCATGGTCGCCGAGGTGATCCACGGCGCCCCCTCGCGCTTCTCCGATCCTGCCCGATTCTCCCTCGCCCATGGCGGCAAGGACCGGCATCCCTTCCCCGTGCCCCTCAAGGTCTACGACAGGACGATCGGGGTCCTGAAGTCCGCCATCGAGCAGGCCAAGCTCGGCCGCGACGAGAAGCTCGGAGCGATCCGCCGCCTCGACGAGCAGGCGCGCCGGCTCGAGGCGCATGTCGGGGGCCCGTCGTTCGAGGCGGTGATGGCGGAGGAGCGGCGGCTCTCGCACAGCTATGGCGGGATGAGCGTCTTCGGCCCCGAGCCGCCGGCTTCGGACGTAGGCGCGGCCTAACCCGTCATCCCGGCGAAAGCCGGGACCTCAGGACAAGAAGTCTCGGCGGGTCTCCCCGAGGTCCCGGCTGTCGCCGGGATGACGGCTAAGCCGCGACCGTCTCTTCCATGAGCGCGGCCCTCACTGCGTCGATCGCCACCGCCGCCTTGGACCCTTCCGGTCCGCCGCCCTGGGCCATGTCGGGGCGACCTCCCCCGCCCTGCCCGCCGACCGCCTCGACCGCCTTGCGGACGAGATCGATCGCATTGCGGCTGGCGGTGAGGTCGTCCGTCACTCCGACCGCGATGGTGGCGCGGCCGTCATTGACCGCGACCAGTGCAACCACGCCCGAGCCGACCCTTTTCTTCGCCTCGTCGACCAGCCCGCGAAGGCCCTTGGGATCGAGGCCGTCGAGCACCTGGCCGATGAAGCCGTGGCCGCCGACCTGCTCCGACGCCTGTGCCTCGGGCTTCGAGCCGCCGCCCATGGCCAGCGCCTTCCTCGCCTCGGCGAGCTCGCGCTCGAGGCGGCGGCGCTCGTCGAGCAGCGCAGCGACCCGGGCGGGCACTTCCTCGGGCGAGGCCTTGAGCGAGGCGGCGGCCTCGCGGAGGCGGTTCTCGCGCTCGACCAGCCACAGCCGGGCCGCCTCGCCGGTCAGCGCCTCGATCCGGCGAACTCCGGCCGCGACCGCGCTTTCGGAGACGATCTTGAACAGCTGGATGTCGCCCAAGGCATTGACATGGGTGCCGCCGCACAGCTCGACCGAATAGCTTGCGTCGGAGCCGCGGCCCATCGAGAGCACCCGGACCTCGTCGCCATATTTCTCGCCGAACAGGGCCATGGCTCCGGCCTCGATCGCCTCGTCCGGGCTCATCAGGCGAGTGGTGACGGCGTCGTTCTCGCGGATGTGGCGGTTCACCTCCGCCTCGACCGCAGCGATGTCGCCGGGCGTGAGCGCCTGGGGATGCGAGAAATCGAAGCGGAAGCGGTCGGGCGCGACCAGGCTTCCCTTCTGGGTGACATGGCCGCCGAGCCGGTGGCGGAGCGCAGCGTGGAGGAGATGGGTGGCGCTGTGGTTGGCGCGCACGCGGCCGCGGCGCTCGGAGTCGACGGCGAGATGGACGGAATCGCCGACCGCGATCTCGCCCGTCCTGATGACGGCATGGTGCGCGTGAAGCCGGCCCAAAGGCTTGGACGTGTCCTCGACCTCGGCCTCGAGACCCTTGTCGCCGGCGATCGTGCCGGTGTCGCCCATCTGCCCGCCGCTTTCGCCGTAGAAGGGAGTCTGGTTGGTCAGGATGACGACCTTGTCGCCCGGCCCGGCCCGATCCACCCGGGCGCCGTCCTTGACGAGGGCGACCACCACCCCCTCGCCTTCATGCCCGGCATAGCCGGTGAACTCGGTCGACCCCTGCTCTTCGGCGATGTCGAACCAGACGTCCTCCGAGGCGCGCTGGCCCGAGCCCTTCCAGGCGGCGCGGGCCGCGGCCTTCTGTCCGGCCATGGCCTCGTCGAAGCCGGAGCGATCGACGGCGAAGCCCTGGGCGCGAAGAGCGTCCTCGGTCAGGTCGTAGGGGAAGCCGAAAGTGTCGTAGAGCTTGAAGGCGACCTCGCCGGGCAAGGTGTCGCCGGGCTTCATCGCGCCGGTCGCCTCGTCGAGCAGCCTGAGGCCGTTGGCCAGGGTCTGCCTGAAGCGGGTCTCCTCCAGCTTCAGGGTCTCCTCGATCAGCGGCTGGGCCCGCACCAGCTCGGGATAGGCGGCGCCCATCTCGGCCACCAGGGACGGCACCAGGCGGTGCATCAGCGGCTCGCTGCTTCCGAGCAGGTGCGCGTGGCGCATGGCGCGCCGCATGATCCGCCGAAGAACGTAGCCGCGCCCCTCGTTCGCGGGCAGGACTCCGTCGGCGATCAGGAAGCCCGAGGTGCGCAGATGGTCGGCGATGATCCGGTGGCTCGCCGCCGTATCCGAGGTGGCGGCGTTGTGGGTCAGCGACGAGGACGCCGCGGTCAGCGCCTTGAACGTGTCGGTATCGTAATTGTCGTGGGTGCCCTGCATGACCGCGGCGATCCGCTCCAGCCCCATGCCGGTGTCGATCGACGGGGTCGGAAGCTCCCGGACGATCTCATTGTTCTCCTGCTCATATTGCATGAAGACGAGGTTCCAGATCTCGACGAAGCGGTCGCCGTCCTCGTCCGGCGATCCCGGCGGCCCGCCGGGGATATGGGCGCCATGATCGTAGAATATCTCGGAGCAAGGTCCGCACGGGCCGCTGTCGCCCATCGCCCAGAAATTGTCCTTGGTCGGGATACGGATGATCCGGCTCTCGGGCAGGCCGGCGATCTTGCGCCAGAGGTCGAACGCCTCGTCGTCGGTATGATAGACGGTGGCGGTCAGCCGATCCGCCGGCAGGCCCCATTCCTTCGTCAGCAGCGTCCAGGCGTGGGTAATCGCCTGTTCCTTGAAATAGTCGCCGAACGAGAAATTGCCGAGCATCTCGAAGAAGGTGTGGTGCCGCGCCGTATAGCCGACGTTGTCGAGATCGTTATGCTTGCCTCCGGCGCGGACGCATTTCTGCGACGAGGCCGCGGTCGAATAGGGCCGGGTCTCGAGGCCGGTGAAGACGTTCTTGAACGGGACCATGCCGGCATTGACGAACATCAAGGTCGGGTCGTTCTGGGGGACGAGCGGCGACGACGGCACCTGGCGGTGCCCGTTGGAGCCGAAATAGTCGAGGAACGACCGGCGGATGTCGTTGGTGGAGGTCATGGCGCCAAGGTAAGCCACATGCTGCGCTGCGGCAAGCTGCGGTAGGGACCGATTCTCTTGGACACTCCCGTCCTCCCCGTGAGGCGAAGCCTCATGGGGAGGGGGACCACCCGTAGGGTGGTGGAGGGGCATACGGACTCGGCTAGGCCCCTCCACCGCACTTCGTGCGGTCCCCCTCCCCATCACCTGCGGCGATGGGGAGGACTGATTTGCGATGACGGGTTACAGTCCCGTCGGCGCCGCCTCGGCCACTTCGACAGGCGCTTCGGCTACTTCGACGGGCCGTTCCTCGGCGGTCACCGGATAGCTGGCATAGCGCTGGATCTGCTCGTGTGCAGGATCCGGGGCCGCCGCGGCAACGGTCACGACGGTCGCTTCCGGGGCCCTGAGCAGCTCGCCGCTCGCGTAGAGATCGACGGCCGGATCGTGCCTCGGCACATAAGCGACGGGATAGTCGCTGCAGCCGACGCATCCGGTGCCGAGCTCACCGACCAGGACGGGTTGCTGCGCGGCTCGATATTCGGCGAGGTGGACCTGGGCCCAGTCGGACCCCCGATTGGGGACCAGATCGGCGTGGAAATCGTCCTCGGCCTCGTTGAAATAAGCGGGATTGATCTCGGCGATGGCGGATTTGCCGAGCGTGATCCCGAGCGCGGCGCCGAGGATCGAAAGTCCGGCCATGACCGGCAGGGTCGTCGAGACGGGCATCGGCGTCACTCCTGAACAAGCGGCTCGACCGCAACACAGGTTAAATGCCCGATGGAGCGAGGGTGTTCCCATCGTTTACCCTCTTTGTCTTAGTCTCCGCTCTCCCCTCCCTGGAAGGGAGGGGTCGGGGGTGGGTCCGCCGAAGGCGGCCGAAACTCCGAGTCCGAGAAGTCTCGCTGCGCTCGCCTACCCACCCCCCGCCCCTCCCTTCCAGGGAGGGGAGTTCAACCCCTCTTGCGATTCTCCGCCAAAGGGTGGAACGCTGGCGGGATTGAGCGCGGTCGCGCTTGAACGCGGGTCGCGCCTTGGCGAAGCAAGGAGACGCGCATGCCCGACAGATCGGTAGGAACCCGGACCATCGCCCTCGTTGGACCGGGCGGAGCGGGAAAGACCAGCCTGGCGGAGGCCCTGCTCTTCGCCGCCGGGGCGGTCGACCGCCAGGGCAGCGTCGACGCCGGCACGAGCGTCGGAGATTCGAGCCCCGAGGCGCGGGCGCGCGCCGGCTCGACCGAGCTCAACCTGATGCATTTCGAATTCCTCGGCGACCGCTTCGCCCTCGTCGACTCGCCCGGCTCGGTCGGCTTCTCGGCCGACGGCGCCCTCGCCGTCGCGGCCGCCGACCTCGCATTGGTCGTCGTCGATCCCGACACCGACCGCGCCATCCTCGCGGAACCGGCCCTCAGGCAGCTCGAGTCGCTCGGGGTTCCGCATCTCATCTTCGTCAACAAGATCGACCAGGCCCGAGGCGGCATCCGAGCGCTCCTCGAAGCGCTTCAGCCGATGAGCTCCTCGCCCCTCGTCGCCCGGCAGATCCCGATTCGCGAGGGCGAGAAGGTCACCGGCTTCGTCGACCTCGCCCTCGAGCGCGCCTTCAAATACCGGCCGGGCAAGCCGTCCGAGCAGATCGACATCCCCGCCGACCTCGCCGACCGCGAGAAAGGCGACCGCTTCCACATGCTCGAGCAGCTCGCCGACCATGACGATGCGCTGCTCGAGCAGCTGCTGATGGACGAGACTCCCGATCAGGCGACGATCTTCGCCGACATCGCCCGCGAGACCAAGGAGAACCTCGTCGTGCCGGTGCTGTTCGGCTCGGCCTTGAACGGCTTCGGGGTGCGCAGGCTGATGAAGGCGCTTCGCCACGACGCACCGGCTCCGGAGGCGGCCGCCGGGCGGCTCGGCGCCAAGGGCGGCTGCGCCTTCGTGTTCAAGGTCTCGCACGGCGGCAATATGGGCCGGCTCGCCCTCGCCCGGGTGTTCGGAAGCCCGCTCAGCGAAGGCACCGAGCTGAAAGCGACCTCCGGCGACTCGGTTCGGGTGGGCACCCTTTTCGCGATGCAGGGCGAGAAGCCCTCCAAGCTCGGCAAGGCCGCGGTCGGCGACGTCGTCGCCATCGCCAAGGCCGAGGGCGTGAATTCCGGCGAGTGGCTCGGCGCCGGCGGCAAGGCCCCCGACCTGTCCCTTCCCCGGTCCAATTACGCGCTGGCCATCGCCACCAGCGACCGCAAGGACGACGTCCGCCTGTCGACAGCGCTCCACAAGCTGATCGAGGAGGATCCCTCGCTCGACTGGGAGCAGGACGAGGCGCTTCACGAGACCCGGCTCAAGGGGATCAGCGACGAGCATCTCAAGGTGACCCTGGCGCGGCTGAAGCGGCGCTACGGAGTCGCAGTCGACGCCCATCCGCCGGTCGTCGGCTACAAGGAATCGATTCGAAAACCGGTCAGCCAGCGCGGCCGCCACAAGAAACAGTCGGGCGGGCACGGCCAGTTCGGCGACGTCGTCATCGAGATCCGTCCCCTCACCCGCGGCGAAGGCTTCAAGTTCGACGAGAAGATCCACGGCGGAGCGGTGCCGAGGCAATATATCCCCGCCGTCGAGCAGGGGGTGCGCGACGCTTTGGCCAAGGGTCCGCTCGGCTTCCCGGTCGTCGACGTGGCGGTGACCCTGGTCGACGGAAGCTACCATACGGTCGACAGCTCCGAGCTCGCCTTCCGGACCGCGGGACGGATCGGGATGAGCGAGGCCCTGGCCCAGGCCCAGCCGCATCTGCTCGAGCCGGTCCACAAGGTGACCGTGGTCACCCCGGGCTATGCGACCTCGCGCGTGACCTCGGCGATCGCCAGCCGCCGCGGCCAGATGCTCGGAATGGACAGCCGGGCCGGCTGGTCGCGCTGGGACATTGTCGAGGCGCTGGTGCCCGAGGCGGAGCTGCAGGGGCTCGACGCGGAGCTGAGGTCGGTGAGCCAGGGCCTGGCGAGCTACGAGGCGAAGTTCGACCATCTCGCCGAATTGAACGGCAAGCTGGCCGAGGACGTCGTCCAGAAGGTGCTCGAGCCGGCTTGAGGAATCCCCTCCCTGCAAGGGAGGGGCCAGGGGGTGGGTCCGCCGGAGGCGGCCGAAACTCCGATTCAGAAAAAGTCTCGCTGCGCTCGCCTACCCACCCCCTACCCCTCCCTTACAGGGAGGGGAGATTGAGAGGCGCTTGACCCAAGGCCAACAATCGACTTCCTAAGCGCCACCCGAAGCAGGAGGAGCCGCGCGTGGCCAAACGTCTCACCTACTGGATCCTGTTCGCCCTCGTGCTGGGCGTCGTCGTCGGCTGGGGCCTGAACGTCCTCATGGGCGACGGAACGCCCGAAGGCGGGCCGGTGGTCAAGGAGATAGCGCGCTATCTCTCCATCCTGACGACGATCTTCCTCCATCTCATCAAGATGATCATCGCGCCCCTGGTCTTTTCCACCCTGGTCGTCGGAATCGCCCATATGGGCGACACCGCGGCGCTCGGCCGGGTCGGCGTCAAGGCGCTCGGCTGGTTCGTCGCGGCGAGCCTCGTCTCGCTGACGCTCGGCCTCATCCTGGTCACCCTGTTCCAGCCGGGGACCGGCCTCGGGCTTCCTCTGCCGCCGGTCGACGCCTCGGCCGGAATCGACCGCTCCGCCTTCGATATCGTCAAGTTCTTCGGCAACATCTTTCCCGAATCGATGATCCGGGCGATGTCGGAGAACAGCATCCTCCAGATCGTCGTCTTCTCGCTCTTCGTCGGAGTCGCGATCACCGCGGTGGGCGAGCCGGCCCGGCCGCTGGTCCGGGCGACCGAGGCTTTGGTCAAGGTGATGCTCGTCATCACCGACTATGTGATGCGCTTCGCCCCCTTCGCCGTCTTCGCCGCGGTCGCCTCCACGGTCGCCCAGCGCGGCCCGTCGATCCTCGGCACCTTCGGCTATTTCATGGGCAGCTTCTATGTCGGCCTGGTCCTGCTCTGGGTGCTTCTGCTCGGGATCTGCTTCCTGATCGTCGGCAGCCGCACCAGGCTTCTCGTCCGCTACATCCGCGATCCCATCGTCCTGGCTTTCTCGACCGCCTCCTCGGAAGCCGCCTACCCGCGCACGCTCGAGGCGCTGGACCGGTTCGGAGTGCCGCCGCGGATCGCCAGCTTCGTTCTTCCCCTCGGCTATTCGTTCAACCTCGACGGCTCGATGATGTACATGACCTTCGCGACCCTGTTCGTCGCCCAGGCCTATGGCATCGAGCTGTCGATGACCCAGCAGATCCTGATGCTGCTCACCTTGATGATCACCTCGAAGGGCGTCGCCGGCGTGCCCCGGGCGAGCCTGGTCGTGATCACCGCGACCATGGCCCAGTTCGACATCCCCGAGGCGGGCCTGCTTCTGATCCTCGCGGTCGACCATTTCCTCGACATGGGCCGCTCGGCGACCAACGTCGTCGGCAATGCCGTGGCGAGCGTCGTCGTGGCGAAATGGGAAGGCGAGCTCGACCCGCTCGAGCCGGTCGACATCGAGCCCCCCCACGCCCCCGCCCACGTCGCCCCGCCGAGACCGGGGGACGAGCCTTTCTGACCTAAAATCCTCCCCGGCCTTTGCCGGGGAGGGGGACCAGGCGAAGCATGGTGGAGGGGTTCTTGCTGAGTCCGAAGAGCCCCTCCACCGCGCTACGCGCGGTCCCCCTCCCCGCGAAATCGCGGGGAGGATTTTAGGCTCAGTCGAACGGCCGGTCGATGCTGGGCGGCGGAGTCGAGAACCAGCGCGGTCCGCTCGCTGTCATGTAGAGGCAGTCCTCGAGCCGGATCCCGAACTTGCCGGGGAGGTAGATTCCGGGCTCGTTGGAGAAGCACATTCCGGGCGCGAGCCTCGTCGACTCGCCGTGGACGAAATTGACCGGCTCATGGCCTTCCATGCCGATGCCGTGGCCGGTGCGGTGGGAGGTGCCGGGGAGCTTGTAGCCGGGGCCGTAGCCCCAGGCCTCGTACTGGCGCCGCACCGCATCGTCGACGCTTCCCGCCGGGCGGCCGACCTGAGCCGCGGCGAAGGCGATGTCCTGGCCCTTGCGCATCTGGTTCCAGACCTTGCGCTGCTCCGCGTTCGGCGCTCCGAAGACGAAGGTCCGCGAAATGTCGGACTGGTAGCCGTGGACGGTGCAGCCGCAGTCCATCAGCACCACCTCCCCTTCGCGGACCGCCTGCGGTTTCCCGGTTCCGTGCGGATAGGCGCTCGCCTCGCCGAGCAGGACCAGGGCGAATTCCGGGCGGCCCCCGAGGGCGGTGGTGGCGCCGTTCATGATCGCCGCGATGTCGGCCGGGCTCATTCCCTTCCCGATCCGGGGGTAGGTGTGGCGGTAGGCGGCGACGGTGACGTCCGCCGCCTTCTGCATCAGCGCCGTCTCGGCCGCGGACTTGATCATCCGGCAGCCGCGGGTCACCGGCGCGGCATTGCGAATCTCGAGGCTCGGTACCGACTTGCGCAGCCCGTCGACGGCGAAGAAGCGGACCGTCTCCTCGATCCCCACCGGCAGGGTGGCGAGCTTCAGGTCGCGCAACGTTGCGGCCACCAGGGCGAGCGGGTCTTCATGCTCGACCCAGGTACGCACGTCGGCGGGAACGTCCAGGCTCTCGCGGACCGAAGGCTCCTCGAAGAAGGGCGTGAAGACGATCGTCCGGCCGCGGGCGGGGATGAGCGCCGCGGTCAGCCTCTCGCTTCGTCCCCAGCGGACGCCGGTGAAATAGGTGAGCGAGGCGCCGGGCTCGATCAGGACCGAGCCGAGGCCGGCCTGGCGCATCAGGCGCTGCGCCTTGGCCACCCGGGCGATGCGCTCGCCGCGGGTGATCGGCCGCGCATCGCCGGTGATCGGCCTCAGCTCCGCCTCGGCCGCAAGCAGCGCCGAAGGCCGAGCGGCGAGCGCTGCTCCGGCGGCGACCGCGCCCAGAGCGAAGCCGCGGCGGCTCGTTTCAGGCATAAGCATAAGGTCCCCCTTTTCTGAGCGCCGCGCCGTAGGCCGGACGGGCGTGGATCCGCTCGAGCCAGTCGACCAGATTCGGCCGGCCCTCGTCCAGCCCGGCGCGGTGGCGGGAAGCTTCGAGCGGGAAGCTCATCATGACGTCGGCGGCGGTGAACGAATCGCCGGCGAACCAGGGCCTGCCGGCGAGCTCCGACTCGAGCCAGTCGAGATGCTGGTCGAGCATCTTTTGCACCGGCGCCCGAGCCGGCCGCCCGAGCAGCCCGAGGCGACGGACGACCAGCATCGCCAGCAGGGGGGGCATCATCGAACCTTCGGCATAATGGAGGAAGTGGCGGTAGCGCAGCCGCTCGTCCCGCTTCGCCGGCGGGCCGAGCCGGCCGTCGGCCTTGTCGACCAGATATTCGACGATCGCCCCGGTCTCGGCGACCACCCTGCCCTCGCCTGCCCCGGACCCCGATCCCGGGTCCTCGATCACCGGCGACTTGCCGAGCGGATGGATCCGCCTCAGCTCCGGCGGTGCGAGCATGGTCTTCCGGTCGCGCTCGTAGCGGCGCACCTCATAGGGCAGGCCGAGCTCCTCGAGCAGCCAGAGGATTCGCTGGGAGCGGCTGTTCTCGAGATGGTGGACGACGATCAACGATTGTTCCTGTGGCACAGGGCGGCGACCTCCTTGATCAGCTTCGAGGCGAGGATTGCGGTGACTCCATTGAGATCGCGGGACGGATTATATTCGACGATATCGGCGCCGACGACCGGGGCCCGCACCCGGTCCAGCACCGCCAGCACGTCGCGGACCGAGAGGCCGCCCGGCTCGTGGTGCGACACTCCCGGCGCGAAGGCGGGATCGAAGCCGTCCAGGTCGATGCTGATGTAGAGCGGCCCGTCCGGCAGCGGCACCGCTTCGGGCGAGAATCGCCGCATCTCGACGACCTCGACTCCGAACCGCTCCGCCTGCTCGCGGCAGTGGCGGTTCAAGGTCCGGATGCCGACCTGGACCAGCCGCCGCGCAAGGCCGCGCTCCATGATCCGGGCGAAGGGCGAGGCGTGGGAGCGCGGGTTGCCGTCGAAATCGTCGTACAGGTCGGGATGGGCGTCGAAATGGAGGATGTCGATCGCGCCGTGGGCGGCGGCGAGGGATTCGAGCACGGGCAGGGTGATCGAATGGTCGCCGCCGAGGACGAGCGGGACGGCGCCGTGCGCGGCCGCCTCGGCGACCGCGGCGGCGATCAGGGCGTCGTCGCCGTCCGCCTCCGCCAGCGGTAGATCGCCGGAGTCGGAGAGGCCGACGTCCACGCCAAGCTCGACCCCGGATTCGGAGGTCATGTTGCCGTGGTCCGACCAGAGCGCGTCGCGGATCAGCGGCGGGGCGAGCGCGGCGCCGCGAAGGAAGGAGGAATGGCGGTCGGTCGGGGCTCCGATCAACCGCAGCTCCAGGGTGCCGGCCGTCATCACGCCTTCAATCTCCATGCGGCGGCTGTGGAGAGGAGCGCCGGCCTTGTCCAGCCGCGAGCCTTCCCCTCCCTGGAAGGGAGGGGTTGGGGGTGGGTCCGGCCGGAGGCCGGCCGAAACTCCGACTCCGTAAAGGCTCGCTTCACTCGCCTACCCACCCCCGGCCCCTCCCTTCCAGGGAGGGGAGGCATGCAAGCGATTTTTCCGGAACCCTATCCGGCCGCCATCGTCTATGCGCGTTCCACCCTCAAGGATCGACATGCTCCAGCCCCCCCGCCCTCCTCTGGCCGACGCTCGCCCCGGTTTCCGCGAATTCGTGGTCCTGATGGCGGGCCTGATGTCGCTCAACGCGCTGGCCATCGACGCGATGGTTCCGGCGCTTCCGGCGATCGGCCGGGCACTGAACGTCGCCGACGAGAACAGCCGCCAGCTCGTCGTCTCGCTCTACGTGCTCGGCTTCGGCCTCACCCAGATAATCTACGGGCCGCTGTCGGACCGGTTCGGGCGAAAGCCTGTGCTGATCGTCAGCCTCATCCTCTACGTCGGCTTCGCCCTCGCCTGCTGGGCGGCCCCGAGCTTCACCCTGCTGCTCGCGGCCCGGATGGCCCAGGGCGGGGCGGCGGCGTCGACCCGGGTGCTGGTCGTGTCGATCGTCCGCGACCGTTTCGAGGGTCCGCAAATGGCGCGGATCATGTCGCTGGCCTTCCTCGTCTTCCTTCTGATCCCGATGCTCGCCCCGGTCTTCGGCCAGCTTACCCTGCTCGTCGCCTCATGGCGCGCCATCTTCTTCGGCCTGGCGCTGGGCGGAGCGATCATGCTGCTCTGGACGCTGGTCCGGCTTCCCGAGACCCTCCACCCCGAATATCGGCGGCCGCTCAACCCGAAGACGATCTGGGACGGGACCTGGCAGACTTTGAGCAACCGCCAGTCGCTCGGCTACACGCTCGCTTTCACTTTGATGATGGCGAGCCTGATGGGCTATATCAACTCGATCCAGCAGATCGTCTTCGACATCGTCCGCCGCCCCGAGCTGATCGCGGCGACCTTCGCAGGAGTGGCGCTGCCGATGGCCTTCACCTCGTGGCTCAACTCGAGGATCGTCGAGCGGATCGGGACCCGCCGGGTCGCCCATGCCGGCCTCGTCCTCTTCACGCTCGCCGCGCTGATCCATCTCGGAATCGTTCTGACCGTCGGCGAGGGCCTGTGGCTGTTCATCGTCCTGCAGGGCGTGACCATGGCCTGCTTCGGCCTCGCCTCGGCCAATTTCGGAGCGCTTGCGATGCAGCCTTTGGGCCATGTGGCGGGCACCGCCTCCTCGGTCCAGGGAACGATCGGAACGATCGGCGGAGCGCTTCTCGGCCTCCTCGTCGGCCAGAGCTTTGACGGCACCCTCGTCCCGATGGTCGGCGCCTTCGCCGCCTTCGGGACGATCGGACTGCTCATCCTCCTCGCGACCGAGCGCGGACGGCTGTTCGGGCGGGGATGACCGGAGCCGTCTCCTCAGGGCGACCGATTATCCCAACGAACGACTCCTGTCCCGATCGAGAGCTGACTCCTGCGGATCACGGCCTACACATCGCGTGCCCTTCAGTCGTATTATAGGCGAGGAGGTACCTGTCATTTAACCTTGGGGAGCCAGCAAAAGACGGAGAATAGGAACTGGAAGAAGAGAAAGAAGACGAATAATCAGGAGAATAATGCGAAGCTGACGATGAGACCGAAAGGTCGTCGATTTGTAGACGAGGTCCTGAATATACGAAAGTGGCTTTTCTGAAGGCGAGGCGTACACCAATCGCGGCTATGTCTAAGGGGCTTAGATCCCTGCAAGCTGGCATGCTTATCCCGGGAATGCTGCCCGCCTTGAAGCGAGCCCTGCAGGCCGCGTACCCATATGATCTGGCGCTAATATAGTACAGATCGCCCTTAAGGACACAATAGTCAACGGTACCTGACCCCCTAGATGCGTAAAGGTCCGTGTGGCTTGTCGAGGCGTCCTCAATATCGAATACCTCATAAAAAACGTACTTCTCTAGTACCGACTCCTCGGGAATCAATCCTGTTCCAAAAATCTGGGTCACCTTCTGTATTATTGCACCTCGTAAATCGCCATGGCCCGTGACCGAATATTGGACGGGCCATAAAAACTCTCTCTCCATAACCCTAATATATCGGGTACGTTGGATAATGCGCAGATTGCGCGGAACAATTTGTTCGATGGGAACCGGTCGGACGGTGGGGAGACGAGGAACCTTCGGCCCCTGCGGGAACCTGGCCCCCCCGCTCGGACCGGATGCGATAGACGGCCATCGCGACGCAGGGAGACCGGCGGCCGCCCGAATGCCGAGCAGTTCGGCCTCCGCTTCGAGGCGCGGACCCTGCCCCGCAAAGATTCCGCCGCCACAGGCCGGGACCGCGCCCTCGCGCCGCTGCACGACGGGGGCGAGTTCGCGACCGATCAGCTGCTGGCCCTTGATCGCATCCGGCTGGTACTGGCCCGGCGCGAAATATCCCTGAATAGCACGCCCGATCATCGCTCGCCTCCGCAGCGTACTGCCATAGCTGCCGCGGCGACGGAGCGCGAATCCCGGGACCAATGGCCTTCACCCCCTGCAAGGCCGCTTTTCGGCAGAGAGGCGGACGGTCGGATCGGCCGCGGGAAGTGACGGCGGCGGCGCCGGCCTTCTGCCGTTCGATCGCCTTGAGGACAGGCGCCGCTTCCGGATCCGCCGCAATCGGGGGGAGCAGGCCGGAAGCGGTGGTTGCCGCTCCTACTCGTCCTCGCCGGTCGGGCCGGTCATCAGCGCTTCGGCGACCTCGTCGGTGCGGCCGCGGATCGCGCGTTCGAGGCGGGCGGCGACTTCGGGATTCTCCTTGAGGTAGGTCTTGGAATTCTCGCGGCCCTGGCCGATCCGGATCGAATCGTAGCTGAACCAGGCGCCGGACTTCTCGACCAGCCCGGCCTTGACCCCGAGGTCGAGGATCTCGCCGACCTTGGAGATGCCCTCGCCGTACATGATGTCGAACTCGACCTGCTTGAACGGCGGCGCCACCTTGTTCTTCACGACCTTCACCCGGGTCGTGTTGCCGACGATGTCGTCGCGGTCCTTGATCTGGCCGGTGCGGCGGATGTCGAGCCTCACGCTCGCGTAGAATTTGAGGGCGTTGCCGCCGGTCGTCGTCTCGGGATTGCCGTACATCACGCCGATCTTCATCCTCAGCTGGTTGATGAAGATGACCAGGCATTTGGACTTGGAGATGGAGCCGGTCAGCTTCCTCAGCGACTGCGACATCAGGCGCGCCTGCAGGCCGACATGGCTGTCGCCCATCTCGCCCTCGATCTCGGCGCGCGGGACGAGCGCGGCGACCGAATCGACGACGAGCACGTCGACCGCGTTGGAGCGCACCAAAGTGTCGGTGATCTCGAGCGCCTGCTCGCCGGTGTCGGGCTGGGAGACGATCAGCTCGTCCACGTCCACTCCGAGCTTGCGGGCGTAGACGGGATCGAGGGCGTGCTCCGCATCGACGAAGGCGGCGGTGCCTCCGGCCTTCTGAGCCTCGGCGATGACGTGCAGGGCGAGGGTGGTCTTGCCCGAGCTTTCCGGCCCGTAGACCTCGATCACCCGGCCGCGCGGAAGGCCGCCGATGCCGAGCGCGATGTCGAGGCCCAGCGAGCCCGTCGAGATGGTCTCGATCTCGACCGCCTCGCGCGAGCCCAATTTCATCGCGCTGCCCTTGCCAAAGGCGCGGTCGATCTGCGCGAGGGCGGCCTCGAGGGCCTTCTGCCTGTCCATATTGTCCGAGTTTCCTACCACCTTGAGTGAAGCCGCCATCGCCGCGATCCCCTATGCCCTGCGCGCCGTCCATTCAACGCATTGTTCGGATGTACGCGATCCGTTCCATGAGAACAAGAGGAAAACGCCTAGCCATGCTAGGCTTTCCACAGGCCTATTCAAAAACCGGGTGACGCCGCCGGCAAATATTCTTCCGATCCAACCCGGTAAAAATTGGTGCCTGGCACCAATTTCGAACTTCTGATGCGATTTTGGGATCGCTCCGGATGGTCGGCTAATCAGGGGAATGGGCCGCTCCATCCGACTCACCCTCCCCGGCCATCCCCATCACGTCACCCATCGCGGCAACAACCGGCAACGCACCTTCTTCTCGAGCGCCGACCACCGCCTCTACATCCGCTATCTGGCCGAAGCGTGCCGAGCGGCCCGCACTTCCGTCTGGGCCTGGTGCCTGATGCCGAACCATGTCCACCTGGTGCTCGTCCCCTCGACCGGAACCGGGCTCAGCGCCGTCCTCCACCGCACCCAGGGGCGCTACACGCGCGCCGTCAACGCGCGCGAAAAGTGGGTGGGCCAGCTGTGGCAGGGCCGATTCGCCTCCTTCGTCATGGACGAGGGCCATCTCCTCGCCTGCGCCCGCTACGTCGAGCTCAACCCGGTCAGGGCCGGCCTCGCCGCCCGCGCGGGCGACTGGCCCTGGTCCAGCGCTCGGGCGCATCTGGGCGGAGCGGCCGACTCGCTGACCGATCGCCGGCCGCTGCTCGAACGCTGGCCGGACTGGCGCTCGGTGCTGGCCTCGGGGGAGGAAGAAGCGATGCTGCAGGCGATCCGGGCGCGCGAGCGAAGCGGCCGCCCGCTCGGAAGCGACGCCTTCCTTGCCCGCCTCGAGACCGAGACGGGCCTCCGGCTCCTTCCCCGGCCGCGCGGCCGGCCTCCGGTCCCGTCAGCGACCCGATGACCCGGGAATTGGTGCCCGGCATCAATTTCCGATGCAGCTAGGGGAATATTTTCAACGGTTTATAAATTGGTGCCTGGCACCAATTACGGATTTGACCGGCGGAAATCCGGAGATCGCGATTCAGGTTCCGGGCCCGCATCCGCCACTCCGAACGGCGCATTGCCGCCTCGGGCGGATCGACGGTGCGCGCGTCCGGCTCTTGCCCGCCTTCGCCTTTGCTGGCAACCGGCGGGGCGTTCACCGGAAGAGGCGCCATGCCCGTTCTGCCAGGATCCTTGCGTAGCCTTATCCGAGGATCTTTTCGCGCCTTTCTGGCCGTGACTGCGGCGGCGCTCGCCGCGCTCCTCGTTCCGGCGGCGGCCGGGGCCCAGGCGCCGGCCAGGCCGCCCGAAGATCCCGCCGGCGCCATTTTCAAGCAATGCCGGTCGTCCGACCCGGCGAAGGAGATAGACTGCTATGCGGCCGCGCTCGACGCGCGGCTGGCAAGCGGCGGCCCGGCGCCGGTTCTCCAGCTGCTCGACCGCCTCGCAGCGCTCGACCCGGACGTCCGGCGGCACGGGCATTTCTACGCTCACCGAATCGGAATCTCCGCGCTCAAATCCCCTGCCGAAGTCGGCCGGATCTTCGCCGCCTGCACTCCGGCCTGGGAATCGGGCTGCTATCACGGCGTCATCCAATCCTATTTCATGGCCACCCAGCGCGGCGGGGGCGAAGTCACGACGGACAGCGTCGAGACTCTGTGCGGCGACTATCGGGGGAAGCGCCCGGACCTGCTCTTCCAATGCACCCATGGTCTGGGCCATGGCCTCGCCATCCTGTACGGCCACGACCTCCCGAAGGCGCTGCTGACCTGCGACCTGCTCAGCCGCCAGCCGGAACGGGAGATGTGCTACGCCGGCGGGTTCATGGAGAGCCTCGTCAACGCGACTCATCCCCATAGCGTCCCCGACTCCGGCAAAGCCCGATCCAGGTCGAAGGCGAAGGAGAACGCCGCGGCCGCCGCCCACGCCGGCCACGGCCCGCAGGAGCGGCACGGTCCGGCCGGCGCCGAAGCCGCTCCGGCGAAGCCGCCGTTCAAGGCGCTCGATCCGTCGGACCTCCATTATCCCTGCTCGAGGCTCGACGAGAAATATCTGATCGCCTGCTACACGATCCAGACCTCGGCGATGCTTCACCATAGCAAGCGGGACGTCGGCCGGGCGGCGACCGAATGCGGGCGCGCTCCGGAGAAGGCGCGGGCGACCTGCTTCGTCAGCCTCGGGCGCGACGTCAGCACGATCGCGGTCGACGACAATGCGGAGGCCGTCCGGCTGTGCGGGCTCGCCGGGAGGTCGTTTCGGCCCGACTGCCACCGCGGAGTGGTCAAATCGATCGTCAACATGAACGCCGACCCGGCCGAGGGCGTGCCTTATTGCAGGGTGGTGACCGAGCGGGAGAGCAAGCAGGCATGCTACGCCGCGGTCGGCCTGCAGGCGCTCGGGCTGCCGGAGGGGCGGGCCAAACAGGAGCAGGCGTGCCGCCTGGCCGAGCCGGATCTGGTCGACATCTGCTTCGGCCGGCCGGCCCCGCCCGCGCCGGGCGGCGGGGGCCCCTAGGCCGTATCGACATTCAGCACTTCTCGTCCTCCCTGTGAGGCGAAGCCTCATGGGGAGGGGGACCACCCGAAGGGTGGTGGAGGGGCTTTACGGCCTCAGCAAGGCTCCTCCACCGCACTACGTGCGGTCCCCCTCCCATCGCCTGCGGCGACGGGGAGGACTGAGTGTCGATACGGCCTGGTGCCGGGCTTTTCCCCTCGAACGCTTGCCGCCCAACCGCCGCCGCTCTATCGCCGGCGCCGATGCCTCGCCCCTTCCCGCACCGCCACCTGCTCGGGATCGACGCCCTTTCGGCCGAGGACATAATCTTCCTGCTCGACGAAGCCGAGCCCTGGGTCGGGTTCAACCGGAGCGCCCGCAAGGCCGACCAGCGGCTCGCCGGGCTCACCCAGTTCAACCTGTTCTTCGAAAATTCGACCCGCACCCTCTTCTCGTTCGAGGTGGCCGGCAAGAGGCTCGGCGCCCAGGTCGCGAACTTCCACCCGGGCGGCTCGAGCGTGAGGAAGGGCGAGAGCCTGATCGACACCGCCCTCACCCTGGGCGCGATGCGGCCGGACGTGATGATCGTCCGCCACGGCGAGACCGGCGCTCCGCACCAGGTCGCTCAGTCGGTCGACTGTCCGGTGATCAACGCCGGCGACGGCACCGGCGAGCATCCGACCCAGGCGCTTCTCGACGCGCTCACCATGCGGCGGCGCAAGGGACGCATCGAAGGGCTTGAAGTGGCGATCTGCGGCGACATCCGCCACAGCCGGGTGGCGGGGTCGAACCTCAAGCTGCTGCCGAAGCTCGGAGCGAAGGTCCGGCTGGTCGCGCCGCCCTCCCTGCTCCCCGCCGAGGCCGGAGGCTTCGACGCCTTCACCGATTTCGACGAGGGCATAGCCGGCTGCGACGTGGTGATGATGCTGAGGATCCAGCGCGAGCGGATGGAGTCGAGCGTCTCGGGAAGCCTCGCCGATTTCCACGCGCTCTACGGGCTGACGATGGAGCGGCTCGAGCGCGCTGCGCCGGACTCGATCGTCATGCACCCGGGGCCGATGAACCGCGGCGTGGAGATCGACGGCGAGGTCGCCGACCACCCGACCCGCTCGGCGATACGCGAGCAGGTCGAGATGGGAGTCGCGGTCAGGATGGCCGTTCTCGACGTCCTGACCCGCGAGCGGCGAGGCTGACTCCCCTCCCTGGAAGGGAGGGGAAAAAGCTCAGCCGCGGCGGCCGGTGGCGTAGCGGCTCGCCCAGCGGACGGGAGCGTCGCCGGCGACGGTGCGGACGAAGCAGGCGCCGCCTTTGGCCTGGATCGAGCGGCAGGTGCGGCCCGCCGCCTCGCGGCTTGCGAAGCCGGC
>DASVVM010000090.1:0-29862 GCA_036386555.1 Allosphingosinicella sp. | reverse complement strand
CGGCAGATCCTGGCGCTGAAGCATTATTTCTCGCACCACGATTCGACGGTCGTGATGCTCGACGACCTCACCACCGAGGTGAACGACAAGACGGTGCACAGCGTCGCTCACGGAGTCATCCGGCTGGAGGAGATGTCGCCGGAATATGGCGCCGAGCGGCGGCGGCTGAGAATCATCAAATATCGCGGCCAGCGTTACCGCGGCGGCTATCACGATTTCATCATCGACACGGGCGGAGTGAGGGTGTTCCCGCGGCTGGTCTCGTCCGAGCACAAGACCCAATTCGTTCGCGACACGGTGAAGAGCGGCTCGACCGAGCTCGACGCGCTGCTAGGCGGCGGCATCGAACGCGGTTCGAGCACGCTCGTCATCGGGCCCGCGGGCACCGGCAAATCGCTGCTCAGCCTGACCTTCGCGGTCGCGGCGGTGGAGCGGGGCGAGTGCGCCGCTTTGTTCATCTTCGACGAGGAGCTCGGGCTGCTGTTCGAGCGCGCCAAGGGCCTCGGCCTCGAACTGCAGGCGATGGTCGGCGGCGGCCGGCTGCTCATCGAGCAGGTCGACGCGGCCGAACTCGCCCCCGGCGAGTTCGCCCACCGGGTCCGCGCCGCGGTCGAGGGCGGCGGCGCCCGCACCGTCGTCGTCGACAGCCTCAACGGCTACCAGCAGGCCATGCCTCAGGAGCAGCAGCTCATCCTCCACATGCACGAGCTGCTCCAGTTCCTCAATCGGCAGGGGGCGAGCACCTTCCTCACCGTCGCCCAGCACGGGCTGGTCGGCGACATGAAGGCCCCTGTCGACGTCACCTACCTCGCTGACAGCGTGATCCTGCTTCGCTATTTTGAGGCGGCGGGGCGGGTGCGCCGAGCCATCTCGGTGATCAAGAAAAGGACGAGCGCGCACGAGGACACGATCCGTGAATACAGGATCGGCGCAGACGGGATCACGCTGGGCGCGCCCTTGGAGAATTTCCAGGGCGTGCTGCGCGGCGTCCCGGAGCTGATCGGCGACCATCGCCTCGTGCCGGGCAGCCCCGGCGCTTGAAGGACGAGCTTTCCGAGCGGGCGCTGATTCTCGCCCCGATCGGCCGCGACGCGGCCGTGGCGCGCGGCATGCTCGGCGAGGCGGGCATCGGCGCCACCATCTGCACCGACCTCGGCGGCCTCGTGACCGAGCTCGGACTAGGCGCGGGCTTCGTCCTCGTCACCGAGGAAGCGCTGCTGCGCTCGGACCTGCGCGCGGTGCGCTCCTGGATCGACGCCCAGCCCGAATGGTCGGACCTGCCCTTCGTCCTCCTCACCGGCCGGGGCGGCGGGCTCGAGCGCAACCCGGGCGCCGAACGCTTCCTCGAGGTGCTGGGCAACGTCACCTTCCTCGAACGGCCCTTCCATCCGACCACCCTGGTCAGCGTCGCCCGCTCCGCCCTTCGCGGACGACGCCGCCAATATGAGGCCCGAGCCCGCCTCGAATCGCTCGCCGCCAGCCAGCGCGCCCTCACCGAGGTCAACGAGACTCTGGAAGCGCGGGTTGAGGAGCGTACCCGGGAGCACCAATTCGCACTCGCCCAGCTCCACGAGGCGCAGAAGCTGGAGACGCTGGGCCAGCTGACCGGCGGGGTCGCCCACGATTTCAACAATTTGCTCACGCCGATCATCGGCAGCCTCGACCTTCTTCGCCGCCGGGCCCCGGCGGGGGACAAGTCGCACCGCCATATCGACATGGCCCTCCAGGCGGCGAGCCGCGCCGCGACGCTCGTCCAGCGGCTGCTCGCCTTCGCCCGCCGCCAGGACCTCCAGCCGCGCTCGGTCGACATCGTCATCCTGCTTAGCGGGATGCAGGATTTGATCAGCAAGTCGGTGGGCCCGATGGTCGAGGTCGCGGTCGACTGCCCGGAGGCGCTTCCGCCCGCGCGGATCGACCCCAACCAGCTCGAGCTCGCCATCCTGAACCTCGCCTTGAACGCGCGCGACGCCATGGCGGGCGGCGGAAGGCTGAGCATCTCGGCCGGTGCCGAGCAGGTCGCGGACGGCCAGCTGCTCGCTCCCGGCCAATATCTTCGGGTGGCGATCAGCGACACCGGAGTCGGCATGGATTCCGCCACCCTGGGCCATGCCGTCGAGCCCTTCTTCTCGACCAAGGGGGTAGGGCGGGGAACCGGCCTCGGACTGTCGATGGTCCACGGCCTGTGCGCCCAGCTCGGCGGGACGCTCCACCTCCGGAGCAAGCCGGGGGAGGGGACGACGGCGGAGATGTGGCTGCCCGCCGCCTCGGAGCCCGCGGGCCGCGAGGAGCCGGAGCCGGCGCCGCTGGTGGTCGCCCGAAGCGCCGCCATCATCCTTCTGGTCGACGACGAGGACATCGTCCGGCGGGCGACCGCGGACATGCTGTCCGACATCGGCTATACGATCGTCGAGGCGGCTTCCGGAGCGGAGGCGCTTCGGCTGGTCCGCGACGGCGCCGCCTTCGACGTCGTCGTCAGCGATTATCTGATGCCGGGAATGAACGGGGTCGACCTGATCCGCCACCTGCGCGAGCTCTCGCCGGGCATTCCGGCGATGCTGGTCAGCGGCTATTCGAACATCGCCGAAGGCTCCGGCTCCGAGCTTCCCCGTCTGGCCAAGCCCTTCCGCCAGGCCGACCTCGCCCGAAGCGTCGCCCAGCTGCTCGCCGAGCCGCCCGCGGGCACGATCAAATTCCCGGTGGAGCGCACGAGGCGCTGATCGCTCCCCTCCCTGGAAGGGAGGGGTTGGGGGTGGGTAGACGAGCGAAGCGAGGCTTTTTACGGTTTCGGAGTTTCGGCCGCCTTCGGCGGACCCACCCCTAGCCCCTCCCTTGCAGGGAGGGGGAGTCACCCCCGACATCGCTGCGTCCCTCGATCTGCAGAGCGTCGCTCTCCGCTTCCTCGAACTCGCCGCCGCGGCCCGCCAGCGCCGCCTTCAGCTGCCCGGGGTCCACCGCTTTCTCCCAGCGCGCCACGACGATGGTGGCGACGGCATTGCCGATGAAGTTGGTCAGCGAGCGGCATTCGCTCATGAACCGGTCCACCCCGAGGATCAGCGCCATCCCCGCCACCGGCACGGTCGGAAGCACGGACAGGGTCGCGGCAAGGACGATGAAGCCCGATCCGGTCACCCCGGCCGCGCCCTTGGAGCTCAATATCGCGACCGCCATCAGGAGCATCTGGTCTCCGAAGCTGAGCGGGGTGTTGGTCGCCTGGGCGATGAACAGGGCCGCGAGCGACATGTAGATGTTGGTGCCGTCGAGGTTGAAGCTGTAGCCCGTCGGGACGACCAGTCCGACGATCGGCTTGGGGCAGCCCGCCCGCTCCAATTTCTCCATCAGCAGTGGCATCGCGCTCTCCGAGCTCGACGTTCCGAGCACGAGCAGCAATTCGTCCTTCAGGTAGCGGATCAGGGCGAAGATCGAGAATCCCGCCGCGCGCGCGACCAGCCCAAGCACGACCAGCACGAAGAGAAGCGACGTCGCGTAGAAGGTCGCGACGAGCTTGCCCAGCTCGACCAGGGTCTCGATTCCGAATTCCCCGATCGTATAGGCCATCGCCCCGAACGCTCCGATAGGAGCCGCGTACATGAGGATGTGGACGATCCGGAACATGATCGCGGTCAGCACCCTCATCGCGCCGAGCACCCGCTCCCCGCGCTCGCCGAGGAGGGCCAGGGCGATCCCGAACAGGATCGACACGAACAATACCTGAAGGATCTGCCCCGAGGTGAAGGCGCTGAAGAAGGTGTCGGGGATGATGTTGAGCACGAAGCCGGTGATCGTCTGGTCGTGCGCCTTGTCGACATAGGTCGCGACCGCGTCTTGATCGAGCTCGGCGCGATCGGCGTTGACCCCGTCCCCCGGCCTGACGACGTTGGCCACCACCAGCCCGACGGCGAGCGCCAGGGTCGAAAAGGTGAGGAAATAGGCCATCGCCTTCGCACCCACCCGCCCGAACGCCTTGAGGTCCGACATTCCGGCGATCCCGGTGGTGACGGTGAGGAAGATCACAGGCGTGATGATCATCTTCACCAGCCGAATGAACGCATCCCCCAGCGGCTTCAGCGAGGCTCCGAAGGCGGGGAAGAGCCAGCCGATCAGGATGCCGAGCGCTATGGCGACGAGCACCTGGAAATAGAGGCTTCGGTAGAAGGGCCTTTTGCCGGTCACGTCTTTCTCCAGCGTCGTGGCCGAACGCTACCGAAAGGGAAGGGGACAGTCACTGCCGCAAAAGCCGCCTTTCCCGGAACCAAGGGCTCGGCAACCGCGATTGCAAAGCAGGACGAGTCAGTTGCGGATCGCGCAACCGTCCGGTCCGGGACATCAACGCTAAGTTCGCCTCTGTCGGAAAAGAGCAAATAGTGTACGATATCGGCGCCTCCCGTTAATCTGGCAGTCATCTAGGCAACCAAAGCCTAACACAGGGTGTGGCAATAAGGTGACGCTGCAGTGCAATATCTTGCGACCGCCTTGCGAATGGCGGCCAACTCCCTAGTTTCCGGCCATCTGATCGCATGTCAGCGACAGTTGAAAGGATCTTATCACCATGAAGAAGTTTGCATTGCTGGTGAGCGCCGTGGCTCTGCCGCTCGCCGTTCCCAGCGTCGCGCACGCCCAGGAATCGACGGGCGCGCGTCCCTATGTCGGAGTCCAGGGCGCCCTCCACGATCTCAACGTGGATGAGGACGGGATCGATACCACCGGTTTCGACCTTGACGATTCCGCTCTGACCTACGGCGTCTATGGCGGCGTCGATTTCGATCTCGGCAAGTCGGCCATCGTCGGGGTCGAGGGCAATTTCAACCTCGGCAACGGCCCGATCGATTCCGAATATGGAGTCGCCGGCCGCGTCGGCTTCCGCGCCAAGGGCGGCACGGTGATCTTCGCCCGCGCCGGCTACCAGTGGATCAACGTCGACGGCTCCGGCCTCCTCGGAGTCGATGAGAGCCTGATCGACGACGATGATCTCGACGTCTCCGACACGATCGGCGATTATCTCGTCGGCGTCGGCGCCGACATCGCGGTGGGCCAGAACATGGGTCTGCGAGTCGCGGTCGACACCGTCTCGTTCGACACCCTCCGCCCGAGCGTCGGCCTGCACCTGAAGTTCTAAGCTTCAGCAGCCTGCTCGAAAAATCGAAGCGGCCGGTCCTCAGCGGATCGGCCGCTTCTTTTTTGCCCGCCGGGAGCCTGGACGCCGGGCTTCTCCCAAATATTGCGATATACCGGGCGCTACAAATGTTGAGCCCGGGAGATTGGCCAAGCCGCTTCGCCGGCCCGCACCTGCGCCTCACGGCTCCGGATCGACGATCGGTTCGCCGCGGCACTGGTCCTTGCGGGTGTCCGGGTAGACGGAGCAATCCCACAGAATCTGCTCGAAGCCGCTGTTCGAATTGCGCGAATAGGTGAAGACGGTGGCGCGCCAGCGTTGGTCCTCGGGGATGTCGGGCTTGAGATAGGCATCGCTCGTGTAGGCGGTGACCTGGCAGATGGTCGCCGTTCCGCAGCGCAGCCTCGCGGCCTTGAGGATCGCCCGCTGGTCGAGGCCCGCCGGGACGATCATGTTCCAGGTGCCCGCCTCTCCCGGGTGAAAGTTCACCGACGGCTTGTCGCAGCCGCTTGCGCCGAGGGCTCCGATCGCCAGCGCCAGCCCCAACCTGTCTGAGCGTCTCACCTGCGTCTCCTCCAGCCTGCCGCCCTGCTAACAGCAATTGCATCGCCGCCCCAGCGCCCTGGCGCCTCGCCCCTCATCCGAATATCGTGTCCGTCCCGCTTCTCCGTCTTGCTACGTTGCGCCTTAACGCCTTCGTGCCTTCCCTCGAAAACCGGGTGCCGAAGCGGTGCGGGCGCCGCGCCAGCGTCCGCCCCAGTGCACGGCAGGGGCCGACAGGAGCCGCGCATCCAGCGTTCTTTTCCTGCTCAGTGCCTGACTGTCTTTTTGAGAGAAGGCACGAAGGCACAAGGTAGAAAAGGAGCAGGGTTGTCGCTTCGCGGCAGCGATCAACTCCCCCGCGACCGAAGGTGCCTTGGCGAATCGCTTGATCCTTGGCATAGGCCGATATGGCCGATCCGACCCGCGCTTCCGACATCCGCTTGGGGCTGACCTTCGACGACGTGCTGCTTCAGCCCGGCGAATCGTCGGTGCTTCCGAGCCAGGCCGATACCTCCACCCGGGTGACCCGCGAGATAAGGCTCGACATCCCGATCCTCTCCTCGGCGATGGACACGGTGACCGAGGCCGACATGGCGATCGTCATGGCCCAGCTCGGCGGTATGGGGGTGCTCCACCGCAACCTCACGCCCGAGGAGCAGGCGGCGGCGGTGAGGGCGGTGAAGCGCTTCGAGAGCGGGATGGTCGTCAATCCGATCACCATGACCCCCGACCAGACCCTCGCCGACGCGCTCGAGCTGATGCAGCGGCACAGGATCTCCGGGATTCCCGTGACCGAGAAAAGCGGCCGCCTGGTCGGAATCCTCACCAACCGCGACGTCCGCTTCGCCGAAAATCCGCGCCAGCCGGTGTCCGAGCTGATGACCCGCGACAATCTTGCGACCGTCGGCCCGGGCGTGACCCAGGACGAGGCGAAGCGGCTGCTCCACCAGCGCCGGATCGAGAAGTTGATCGTCGTCGACGATTCGGGCCGCTGCACCGGACTCATCACCGTCAAGGACATCGAGAAGGCGGTCACCTACCCCAACGCCACCAAGGATAGCGCGGGCCGGCTCCGGGTCGCCGCCGCGACCACGGTCGGCGACAAGGGCTTCGAGCGTTCGGAAGCGCTGATCGACGCCGAATGCGACCTGATCGTCATCGACACCGCCCATGGCCACAATCGCGAGGTTGCCGCCGCCGTCGAGCGGATCAAGAAGCTCTCCAACGCGGTCCAGATCGTCGCCGGCAACGTCGCCACGGCGGAAGCGACCCGGGCGCTGGTCGGCGCCGGGGCGGACGCGGTCAAGGTCGGGATCGGTCCGGGCTCGATCTGCACGACCCGGATCGTCGCCGGGGTCGGAGTGCCGCAGCTGACCGCGATCATGGACTGCGCCGAAGCCGCCGCTTCGTCGGGAACCCCGGTCATCGCCGACGGCGGCCTCAGGATCAGCGGCGACCTGGCCAAGGCGCTCGCCGCCGGAGCCTCGACCGTGATGGCGGGATCGCTCCTCGCCGGCACCGAGGAGGCGCCGGGCGAGATATTCCTCTACCAGGGCCGCTCCTACAAATCCTATCGCGGCATGGGCTCGGTGGGGGCGATGGCGCGCGGCTCGGCCGACCGATATTTCCAGCACGACATCAAGGATCAGTTGAAGCTCGTCCCCGAGGGCATCGAGGGCCAGGTCCCCTACAAGGGCCATGCGAAGGACGTGATCCACCAGCTGGTCGGAGGGATCAAGGCTGCGATGGGCTATACCGGCGCCGCCAATCTCGAGGAGCTTCGCGCCCGGGCCAGGTTCGTCCGGATCACCAATGCGGGTCTTCGCGAAAGCCACGTCCACGACGTTGCGATCACCCGCGAGGCCCCCAATTACCCGACCTCGGGCTAGCCATGACCCCGGCGGCGAGGACGGAGGCGGCGATCGAGCTGCTCGACGAGATCATCGCCGCGGCCAAAGGCGGCGGCGCGGCCGCCGACACGCTCGTCGCCCGCTATTTCAAGACCCGGCGCTACGCCGGCTCCGGCGACCGGCGGGCGGTGCGCGAGCTCGTCTATCGCGCCATCCGAGCCTGGCCCGAGCCGCCCGCGTCGGGGCGCGCCGCGATGCTCGGCCTCGCCTCGCAGGATCCGGCGCTGCTCGCCGCCTTCGACGGTTCGTCGCACGGCCCTGCCGAAGCCTCGTCCTCGGAAAAGCGCCTCACGCCCCGCGCCTCGGCGGTTCCCAAATGGCTCGTCCGCCGTTTCGACCCCGCGGTGACTCCGGGCGATCTCCAGTCGCTTCTCGGTCGGGCCCCGCTCGACCTGCGGGTGAACCGACTCCGGGCCGAGCGGGACGAGCTCCTCGGGGCCTATCCCGGAGCGATCCCGACGCCCTTGTCGCCGCTCGGCCTTCGGCTTCCCGAAGCCCTCTCCGTCGAGGAGAGCGACCCCTGGCGCTCGGGCCAGGTCGAAGTGCAGGACGAGGGCAGCCAGCTTCTCGCTTTGGCCTGCGACGCCGCGCCCGGCGAGACCGTCCTCGATCTGTGTGCGGGCGCCGGCGGCAAGACGCTCGCTCTCGCCGCCGAGATGCGCAATTCGGGCCGCCTCGTCGCCTCCGACACCGACCGCGGGCGGCTGTCGCGGATGGACCTCAGGCTGAAGCGGGCCGGGGTGACGATAGTCGAGCCGCGATTGCTGAATCCGGGGTGGGAGCGGGAGGCCCTGGCCGATCTGGTCGACGCGCCCGATCTGATCCTCGTCGACTCGCCCTGCTCGGGCACCGGCACCTGGCGGCGCAATCCGGAGCTGCGCTGGCGGCTCGATCCGCAGCGCCTCGCCCAATATGTCAAGCTTCAGTCCTATCTGCTTGATTTCGCAGCGGAACTTGTTCGGCCCGGCGGGCGCATCGTCTATGCGGTCTGCTCCCTCCTCGCCGACGAGGGCAGGGGGCAGGCGGAAGCCTTCTCGGCCCGTTCAGCCATGGTTCCGGAATTGGGTGCAATGGCGGGAGGACGGGCCGCCGGTCCGGGTCGGATACTGACCCCGGCGCAGGACGGAACGGACGGCTTTTTCGTCGCGCGGTGGCGGGCCCCATGCTAAACCGCCGCTCGACAGGATCATGGAGTTACTTATGCGCCTTTCCCCCATTGCCCTGACCGTCGCCATCGCGCTGGCGACGATGGCGAGCGCCGGCCAGGGCCAGAAACCCGACGACCAGATCGACGCCCGGTCCGTCGCTCTCACCGAGCAGGGGCAGGCGCTTGCCGCCCAGGCGCGCTACCAGGAAGCGACCGACCTGCTCGAATCCGCCCTCGTCCTCGATCCGCGCAACCGCCAGGCCTATATCGGCCTCGCCAAAGCGGCGCAGGGCCTGAAGCTGCCGGGCAAGGCCATCAAATTCTATTTCGAGGCCCTGAAGCTCGAGCCCAACGACGTCGCCGCGCTGGCCGGCCAGGGCGAGGCCCTGGTCCAGCGCGGAGCGGTCGAGCGGGCCAAGAAAAATCTCGAGCGGATCCGCACCCTATGCGCCAACCCCTGCCCGCAGGCGACCCAGCTCGCCGCCGTCATCGCCAAGGGGCCGCCGCCCGAGGTCATGACCGCGCAGCGGCCCGAGGTGGGGGCTCCGAAGCCTTGATCCTGCCTCCCCGCCGCGAAGCGGCGGGGAGGGGGACCATGCGAAGCATGGTGGAGGGGTCGGCAGCGCCGAGGCCCCTCCACCGCACTTCGTGCGGTCCCCCTCCCCATCCGCTTTGCGGACGGGGAGGATTAGTCTCCCATCGCCCGCGCCACGCTCACGAACTCCTCCACCGTCAAGGTCTCCGCCCGCCGTTCCGGGTCGATCCCTACCTTCGCCAGCGCCTCCAGCGCCCCGCCGAGCCCCTTCAGGCTCTGCCTCAGCATCTTGCGCCTCTGGCCGAACGCGGCGGCGGTCAGCCGCTCCAGGGTCGCAGCCCGAACGCCTTCCGGCGCCGCCTTGGGGACGATATGCACCACGGCCGACATCACCTTGGGCGGCGGTACGAAGGCGGAGCGGTGGACCTTCATCGCGATCCGGGCCTCGCTCCGCCACTGGGCGAGCACCGCGAGCCGCCCGTACGCACCGGTGCCGGGGCGGGCGACGATCCGCTCGGCGACCTCGAGCTGGAACATCAGGGTCAGCGACCGCCACCAGGGCGGCCACGCCTCCCCGCCGAGCCAGCGGACCAGCAAGGCGGTCCCGACATTGTAGGGAAGGTTGGCGGCGATGTGGGCGCCGGCCCCGGCTTCGAGCGCCTCGTCGACGGCCAATGCGTCGCCCTCGATCACCCGCAGCCGGCCGGTGGCCTCGCCGATTTCGGCGAGGGCCGGGAGGCAGCGGCGGTCGCGCTCCACCGCAACGACGTCCGCGCCCGCCCGAAGCAGCGCCCGGGTAAGCCCCCCCGGCCCCGGGCCGACCTCGTAAACCCGTCGTCCTTCCAGATCGCCAGGCACCCGGGCGATCCGGTCGAGCAATTGCTCGTCGAGCAGGAAATTCTGGCCGAGCGACTTCGTCGCCTTCAGCCCGTGCCGGGCGATGACCTCGCGCAGCGGCGGTAGCGGAGTCACCCCGCCGCCAGCCGCGCCGCGCAATCGGCGGCCATCTTCAGCGCCGCGAGCATGGCGGTGGGCTCCGCCTTGCCGCGCCCGGCGATATCGAAGGCGGTGCCGTGGTCGGGCGAGGTGCGGACAATCGGCAGCCCCAGGGTGATGTTGACGCCCTCGTCGAAATGAAGGGTCTTCAGCGGGACGAGCGCCTGATCGTGATAGAGGCAGAGCGCGGCGTCGTAGCTCGAACGCATCCGGGCGTGGAACATGGTGTCGGGCGCATGCGGTCCCGTCACCTCCGCCCCCTCCTCGCGAAGCCGGTCGATCGCGGGAATGACGATGTCGATCTCCTCCCGGCCGAGCGCTCCGCCCTCCCCGGCATGGGGGTTGAGGCCGGCGACGGCGAGGCGCGGGCGATCGATCCCGAACAGCCGCCGAAGCGCCCGGATCGTGGTCCGTCCGCGCTGGACGATGAGCTCCGTGGTCAACAGCCCCGGCACGTCGCGAAGCGGCACGTGGGTGGTGACCGGGACGGTGCGGAGAGTGGGGCCGGCGAGCATCATCGCCACCATGTCGGCCGCGATCCCGCAGCGCTCGGCGACGAACTCCGTCTGGCCGGGATGGGTGAAGCCGATGGCGTAGAGCTGCGCCTTGGAGACCGGGCCCGTGACGAGCGCGGAGCTCGCGCCCGAGCGGGTCAGCCCGACCGCGAGCTCAAGGGCGTCGAGCGAGTTGCGGGCGCCCTCCAGAGTCGGGTCGCCGGGGCGGGTCTCGCCGGCCGAATCGATCCGGATCACGGGCAGCGCTCCGTCGAAGCAGGCAATGGCCTCGTCGGGCGCGGCGACGACCTGAAGCGGGCCTCCCCAGACCGCGCGTAGCGCTTCCGGCGCACCGACTGCGAAGAACGGGGGCACCGACCCGCTGGTTCGCCGCTCCCAGGCCTTGGCCGTGATCTCGGGTCCGATCCCGGCAGGATCCCCGAGCGCGACGGCCAGGGGGGCGATCACGAAAGCGGCCGATCAGCGATAGTCGACCACCGCATCGCGCCGCAGGTCGCGCAGGAAGCGGCGGGCGCGCAGGTTGACCCGGTTCTCCGCGAGCTCGTTATAGACCCGCTCGTAGCTGACGCTGCCGACCGGATCGGGATCGTCGCGGCCGCAAAGCACGAGGACGCTCACCCGGTCGTCGGAAGAGCCGAAGGCGGGCGTGGCCTGGCCGAGGCCGAGGGCGAGCAGGGGCTGCTGGAGCGCCGGCGGCAGCTCGCGGACCTTGACCTGGTCGTTGGTGATGACCTCGGCGCCGATCGGCTGCGCCGCCGCTTCCGCCCCGCCGCAGCCGCCCATCGTCTGAGTGGTCCGGAGCAGCGCCTGGACCTTTTCCTCGACGACGCTCTTCGGGCTTCCCGGCGCGAACTTGATCGTCATCTGCTTGAGGCTGAGGACCGCATCGCGAGGATCGGCGGTGAGCACCTGGCGCGTGTCGGCAACCTGGACGATCGAGAAACCGCCCGGGATCGCGATCGGATCGCTGATGCTTCCGACCGGGATCGACTGGACGGCCGACGCCAGCGCGTCGGGCAGCTGGGGCGCTCGGATCCAGCCGAGGTCGCCGCCGACCGCGGCGGTCGAGGCTTCGGAGAATTGCCGGGCATAAGCGAGGAAGGAGGCTCCGCCGCGTAGCTGCTGGACGATCCGGTCGGCATTGGCGCGCGTCGCCGCGGCCGTCTCGGGCGTGGCCGAGAGGAAGATTTCGGAGACCTTATATTCCTGAGTGCCCTTGGCCGCATTGAGCCGCTCGATGACCGCGGTGACTTCGTCCTCGCTGATGTTGACGAAGGGCTCGATCTTCCGGCTCTGCAGGCGCGCCCAGGCCATTTCGCCGTGGATCTGCCTCTTCAGCGTCTCCGGCGACGATCCGTTGGCGCGAAGGAAGGCGCCCATCTGCTCGGGCGTCATCTTGAACTGGCCCTGGGCGTAGCGGGTGAAATACTGGTCGATCTCGGCTTTGGTGATCTTGATGTCGGCCTGCTCGGCGGCCTGGATCTGGAGCACCTCGTCGACGAGGTTGCGAAGCACTTGCTGGCGAAGGCGCGGAAGCTCCTCGGCGGGGATCTGGCCTCCGGCCGCCATCCTGATGATCCCGAGCCGGTGGTCGACCTCGGTGCGGGTGATGACGGTGCCGTTGACGATCGCCGTCGCCTTGCGGACATTGGGATCTTCCTCGGTGATGAACTGAGGGTTGGCGGGAATGTTGAGGCTCGCCGACGGCGCGGCCGGCGCGGGGGCGCCGCCGGTCTGAGCGACGGCCGCAGCGGCGGCCAGTGAGCCGGCCAGCATCAGCGCCGCCCCGTGATAAATGCCGAGCTTCATCATTCCTCCAATTAACGCAGGCGCCTAGCGTTGCCCGAATTTTGCTGAACCCCAGCTTGATAGGCCATCTTTAGCGCCCGAGATTCTTCAACGCCACCCGGAACTGGAAGGTATTGCCGCGGTCGATGTCGCCGACCCGGTCGTAGTCGCGGCGCCAGGTGACGCCGATCTCGAGGCAATCGTCGTCATAGCTGATCCCGATCCGGTGGCGCACCGGCTCATAGCCGTCCGCCGAGGAGAGCGGGCTCTCCTTCGCATCGGTCAGGTCGATGACGGTCGAGCCGAAGACCGACCAGTAGCGGGCGAACCGGACCCGGCCGCCAAGCCTTATCTCCTCGCGGTCGCGCAGATCCTCGATCGAGGGGTCGATGTTGCGGTCGAGGCGGAGATAGCCGATCGTCGCATAGGTCTGGCGGCCCCCGACGACGGCGTCCACCTCGTTGCGCCTCAGCGCCAGGCTCTCCTTGTCGATCCGGAAGCGATGGACGAGGTTGAGCTTTCGGCCGACCTTGACGTTGGTCCGACCGACATAATCGGAGAAGCGGTCGGAAAGGCCCGTGCCCGGCGGAAGGATGCTCGGCTTGTCGTCGAGACGGAAGCTCTGTCCGATCGTGCTTCTGACCGCGATTCCGGGCAGATCGAGTCCCCAGTCGACACCGTAGGTCACGCGCGGGCCGTTCTCCCAGCGGTCGTGGCCCGGGAAGCGGTTGAGTGCGAAGAGGTTGCTGTCCTCGAGGTCGACTGCCCGGGCGTCCTCGTTCGGCACCTCGAGATTGTCCGTCGCTCCCGACGCGACCAGCTGGAGACGGGGCGTCAGGCGCTGGGTGCCGCCCATGAACGGCCCGACCAGCGGCCAGCGAAACTCCGCCGCGAGCGCTCCGATCGCCCGGGCGTGCCAGCCTTCCTCGCCGCGATAGAGGATCGTGTCGGTGAGCAAATTGTCGCTGCTGTGATAGAGGTCGCCGCGCGCATAGGCGGTGAGAAGCATTTCCTGGCCCCAGGGCGTCAGGCTTCGCCGGTCCCAGCGCGCTCCGGCGAAGGCGCGCTGAGTGTCCTGGCCACCTGTCCTGAGGATGGCGAGGCTGTTCGCCTGCACCTCCAGCTTGCCGCCGGCGATCTTGCCCGGAAGGCGCCACCGCGCGTCGATCGCGGGCAAGGCGATCGGCTGCTGCCCCGCGACGTCGGTCACCCGAAGGCCCTGGAAAGCCCAGCCGGCTATCGAGACGTAGCTGTCGGGCGTGATGCGCTCGGCCTCGATCACCGAGCGAAGCCGGGTGTCGCGCGAAATGTCGTAGCGGCGAAGGAAAGTACGGTCGGTGACGTAGCGGCCCGAGGCGGTGACGGTCCAGATGGGGCTGAGCTGGAAGCGGCCGTTTCCCTCCAGATAGGCGCGCACCCCCTCGTCCTTGAGGGTCGTGAGCGGAGCGGTGATGGGGATGCGGGACCCGTAGGTCACGTAGGCGCCGAGCTGGAACGCGCCGAGCCCGGTCAGATGGCGGTAGCGGCCTTCCAGCATCGGGGCCACCTCGGTGTAGACGTGCGGCGTGATCGTTGCGTCGCGATTGGGCGCAAGCTTCAGATAATAAGGCACCGCAAGCTCGAAGCCGTTGCTGGAGCTCAGCCTGATGTCCGGCACCAGCACTCCGCTTCCGCCTCCCTGGCTACCGTCCGGGTGGGAGAGGAAAGGCAGGGCGGCGATCCGGGCGCCGAGCAGGTTGAGCGAAGCGCCTTCGTAGCGGATCCGGCCCTTGACGGGATCGTGAACCACCCTGACCGCATTGATCTGCCAGGTGGGATTCTTCGGGCAGCCTTTCGAGTTCACCACCGCGCAAGGCGAGTAAGCGGCGCGAAAGAGCGTCGTGAAGCCGTCCTTCCGCTCGGCCTTGTCGGCGGCAAGGCGGCCGCCGTCGGCGAGCACCAGGAGCAAGTTCTGGACGATTCCGTCGCGAAGGGCGTCGGTCAGAACAACGCTGTCGGCGTAAGCGACATCGCCGCCGGGATTGACGACCCGGACATCGCCCTCCGCCCGCACCTCGTCGGTGGCGCGGTTCCAGGTCACCCGCTCGGCGCGCAGCCTGTTGCCCTCGCTGTTCATGCGGACATCGCCGCTCGCGGTCACGACCTGCGCTTCGCTGTCGTAGCTGAGCTCGTCCGAGCTGAACGCGACTTCGCGCGAATCCGCTGCCGGCGCCACGGTGCCGTCCTCGACGACGGGACCGGTCTCCTGCCCATGCGCTGCGCCGGGAACGGCGACCAGCAGCGGCAGCGCGGTCAGGCAGATGAGATTGAGCTTCTTCACTTTCCCCGCCGCAGGAGCACGCGCGACCTTGACGGGCTATCGCATTGGAAGGGCGGGGCCGCAATGGCGCAGGGGAGGCGGGGATGGATGGCCGGAGGAGCGGGGAGGACAGGGGGTTCCGTCATCCCGGCGAAAGCCGGGACCTCAGGACAAGAGGTCTCGGTGGGTCTCCCCGAGGTCCCGGCTTTCGCCGGGATGACGGGGTCCCCCTTTGCAGGCGTTCTGCGAGCGCCTAGAGGCATCCCCAAAGCCAGGAGCAAAGCAACGCCCATGAAAATCAGCTTCGCCAGTAAGCGCCCCGCCGGCGCCTACGCGCTCGCCCTTCCGGTGTGGAGCGAGGATATGGTCGCCGACCGCCTCGCCGGGCTCGACCCCGCCGGCCGCAGCGTCGCCGCCCGGGCCGCCTAGGCCCAGCGTTTCGAGCGCGAGGCGGCGTCGATCGCCGAGACGTTCGTCGCCGAGGGTGAGGGCGCCAGGCGGCTGCTCCTGGTTGGGCTGGGCGACCGCCGCCAGGACGAGAGCCTGTTCGAAAAGGTGGGCGGAGCGCTCACGGCCCGGCTCCTGACCTCGGGGGAGACCCGGCTCGTCGTCGACCTCACCGGCCTCGGCCTCGACGGCCATGCCGCGGCGCGGATCGGCCTCGGCGCAGCGGCGCGAAGCTGGCGCTTCGATCGATACCGGACCAAGCTCAGCAAGAAGCAGAAGCCGACGCTGGAGGAAGTCGTCATCGTCGGCGGCGGCGATTCCGGTTCCGCCTGGAGCGACCGGACGGCCCTGCTCGACGGCCTGTCCTTTACCCGCGAGCTGGTCACCGAGCCGGCCAACATCCTCTACCCCGAAAGCTTCGTCGAGCGCTGCCGCGAGCGGCTCGAGCCGCTCGGGGTCGAGTTCGAAGTGCTCGACGAGGCTCAGATGAAGGCGCTCGGAATGGGCGCGCTGCTGGGGGTCGCCCAGGGCTCGGTGCGGCCGCCGCGGCTCCTGGCGATGCGCTGGAACGGCGCCGCCAGCCCGCACGCCCGGCCGGTCGTGCTGATCGGCAAGGGCATCACCTTCGACACGGGCGGTATCTCGATCAAGCCCGCGGCCGGAATGGAGGCGATGAAGTGGGACATGGGCGGCGCCGGGGCCGTCGCGGGAGCGATGGCCGCGCTCGCCGGCCGCAAGGCGAAGGCGAACGTCGTCGCGGTCTGCGCACTCGCCGAGAACATGCCCGACGGCAACGCCCAGCGCCCCGGCGACGTCGTCACGTCCATGTCCGGCCAGACGATCGAGGTGATCAACACCGACGCGGAGGGCCGGCTCGTCCTGGGGGACGCGATCACCTGGGCCCAGCGCCAGTACAAGCCGGAGGTGATCGTCGACCTCGCCACGCTGACGGGAGCGATGATCATCTCGCTCGGCCACGAATATGCGGGCCTGTTCTCGAACGACGACGGCCTTGCCGGCCAGCTCATCGCCGCGGGCGCGGCGAGCGGCGACAAATTGTGGCGGATGCCGCTCGGCGATCCCTACGACAAGCTGATCGATTCCCCGATCGCCGACATGAAGAACGTCGGCCCGCGCGAAGGCGGCTCGATCACCGCCGCCGTCTTCCTGCAGCGCTTCGTCGAGCCCGGAGTCAAATGGGCCCATCTCGACATCGCCGGGATGGCCTGGGCGGACAAAGCGAGCCACCTCTACGACAAGGGCGCCACCGGCTACGGGGTTGCCTTGCTCGACCGCTTCGTCGCGGCCAATTTTGAAAGCTAGCGCGTCACCCCGGCGCAAGCCGGGGCCTCAAGGAGACCCGCCGAGACTTCTTGTCCTGAGGTCCCGGCTTTCGCCGGGATGACGGCCTTATGATCGTCGACTTCTACCACCTGACCGTCTCCCCGCTCGAGCGGGTTCTGCCCGGCATCGCCGCGAAGGTCCTCGCGGGCGGCGAACGGCTGCTGGTGGTGGCCGGGGCCGATCTGCTCGCCCGACTCGACGAGCAATTGTGGAGCTATTCGAAGGACAGCTTCCTCCCCCATGGCCGGGAGCGCCCGGAAACCCAGCCGGTCCTTCTTTCCGACGCTCCCGACCCGGCCAACGGAGCGACCAACATCGTCCTTGCCGACGGCCGATGGCGCGAGGAGGCGCTCGGCTTCGCCAGGACCTTCTACTTCTTCGACAATGACGCCCGCGAAGCTGCCCGCGAGGCCTGGCGGGCGCTGAAGGGACGCGCCGAGGTCGAGGCGCGCTACTGGAAACAGGACGAGCGCGGCAAATGGGTGCAGGGACCCTAGCCCGGGATGACGGCGTGGTTGCCCTTTCGCGGCGTCCCCCCTAGAGAGCCGCGCAAATCCCCTCACAAACATGGAGCACAGGCCGGCCATGGCGACCGAACGCACTTTCTCGATCATCAAGCCCGACGCGACCCGGCGCAACCTCACCGGAGCGATCACCGCCAAGCTCGAGGAAGCGGGCCTCCGGGTCGTCGCCTCGCGGCGGATCCGGATGACCCGGGAGCAGGCGGAGGGCTTCTACGGAGTCCATCGCGAGCGGCCCTTCTTCAACGATCTCGTCGCCTTCATGACGTCGGGCCCGGTCGTCGTCCAGGTGCTGGAGGGCGACAATGCCGTCGCGCGCAACCGCGAGGTGATGGGCGCCACGAACCCCGCCAACGCCGATGAGGGCACGATCCGCAAGCTCTTCGCCGAGTCGATCGAGGCGAACAGCGTCCACGGCTCCGACAGCGCCGAGAATGCGGCGATCGAGATCGACTTCTTCTTCAAGCCCGAAGAGATCGTGGGCTGATTGTCCTCCCCATGTGGAGCATGGGGAGGGGGACCCCGCATAGCGGGGTGGAGGGGTAAATGGCGCAGGTCTGTGCCATTTACCCCTCCACCACCCTTCGGGTGGTCCCCCTCCCCGAGCAAGCTCGGGGAGGACTACAATATATCCACATGCCCGGGCCTCAGGCGGGCGCAGAATTTGTCGAGCGTCTCCGGATAGAGCCGATGCTCTTCCTTGAGCACACGCGCCGCCAGCTGCTCCACCGTCTCCCGCTCGCGCACCCTTACCCTGGCCTGGGCGAGCACGGGCCCTTCGTCGAGCTCGTCGGTGACGAGATGGACCGAGCACCCCACCCACACCTCGCCGGCCTCCAGCGCCCGCCGATGGGTGTCGAGGCCCTTGTAGGCGGGCAGGAGGGAAGGGTGGATGTTGAGGATCCGGCCCTCCCACCGGGCGATGAACTCGCTCGACAATAGCCGCATATAGCCGGCGAGCGCGACGACCTCGACGTCCGCCTCGCGCAGCGCGAGGTCGAGCCGATGGTCGAATTCCTCCCGGTCCAGGCCCCTGTGGCTCAGCGACCAGACGGGAATTCCGAGCCGCCGCGCGACGACGAGGCCGCGGGCTTCCGGCACGTTGGAGGCGACCAGGGCGAGGTCGTAGCTTCGCGCCTCCCGCCGCTTATGCTCGCTCAGCGCGACCATGTTGGTGCCGCGTCCCGAGACCAGCACGCCCACCCGCACCCTCTCAGCCATGGTGGGTCGCCGCCCAGTCCCCCCGCGCGCTCCAGGTCCCGGTGGAACCGGCGACGGTGCAGCCTCTGGCTCCCGCTTCGAGCCACCCGACCGGGAACACCTTTTCCCCTTGGTCTTCAAGGGTCCTAGACACGCTTTTCACGTCGTCTTGCGACACGATGAGCGCCATCCCGACTCCGCAGTTGAAGGTCCGCGCCATCTCTTCCGGCTCGATATTGCCTTGGGCCTGGAGGAAGGCCATCAGCCTCGGCTGAGGCCAGCCGCCCGCGTCGATCCGGGCGTGCAGGCCGTCCGGAAGGACGCGCGGGACGTTCTCGAGCAGGCCGCCTCCGGTAATATGCGCCATGGCGTGAATCCTCCCCGCCCGGACGAGAGGCAAGAGCGGCTTCACATAGATTCGGGTCGGGGCGAGCAGCGCCTCGATCAGAAGCACGTCCGGGTCGAACAGGGCCGGCCGTTCGAGCTTCCAGCCCCGGTCGGCGGCGAGCCGCCGCACCAGCGAGAAGCCGTTGGAATGGACTCCCGACGAGGCCAGGCCGAGGATGATGTCGCCCGCCGCGACCGCCGCTCCGGTCAGGGCCTCGTCCCGTTCGACCGCGCCCACGCAGAATCCGGCCAGGTCGTAATCGCCCTCGGCGTACATGCCCGGCATCTCCGCCGTCTCGCCGCCGATCAGCGCGCAGCCCGCCTGGCGGCAGCCCTCGGCGATCGAGGCGACCACACGCTCGGCGACGGCGCCGTCGAGACGTCCGGTGGCGAAATAATCGAGGAAGAAGAGCGGCTCGGCGCCCTGCACGATGAGGTCGTTGACGCACATGGCGACGAGGTCGATCCCGACCCCGTCGTGGCGGCCGGACTCGATCGCGAGCTTCAATTTGGTGCCCACTCCGTCATTCGCCGCGACCAGCAGCGGATCGCGATAGCCCGCCGCCTTGAGGTCGAAGAAGCCGCCGAACCCGCCGAGCGAGGCGTCCGCGCCCGGCCGAGCGGTCGATTTGGCGAGGGGGGCGATGGCCTTGACCAGGGCATTGCCGGCGGCGATCGAGACGCCCGCTTTCGCATAAGTGTAGCTGCCGCCGTCGCTCATCGCCGCCGAGTAGAGCCTGTGCCGGAGTTATTGAAGCCCTTTGTTCCCCGGTGAAGGCCGCGGCTAGCGGCGCGGCGACTTGAATTCCCCTCCCTGGAAGGGAGGGGCCAGGGGTGGGTAGGCGAGCGCAGCGAGCCTTTTACTGAGTCCGGGTTTCGGCCGCCTTCGGCGGACCCACCCCCCAACCCCTCCCTTGCAGGGAGGGGAGTTCCGGCCCTCGCTGGGAATCGAGTTCGCGCTTGGATTTCCACGTTCAACTCGCCAAAAGGCGGGCGTGAAGCCAACCCGCCTTCTGCCTCTCCTGTTCGTCGCCTTGCTTGCCTCCCTGCTGGCGGGGCGGGCGGTCTGGGCGCAGCTCGAGGGGGCCGACCGCGGAGTCCCGCCGATCGACAGCGCCAGCACCTTCGAGATCACCGGGGTGGAGGTCGACGTCAGCGCCGACAGTGCCGACAAGGCGCGCGAGGAGGGCTGGCGTCAGGCTCAGCAGAAGGGCTGGAAGGCGCTCTGGGCCAAGACCAACGGCCGCCCGATCGAGCAGGCCCCCGGCCTCACCGATGCCGCCCTCAACGGAATGGTCGCCGGAATCGTCGTCGAGCAGGAGCAGATCGGACCGAAGCGCTACATCGCCACCCTCGGCGTCCTGTTCGACCGGGCCCGTACCGGCCAGCTGCTCGGAGTGAGCGGCTCGGTCCGACGCTCGGCGCCGGTGCTGGTCATCCCGGTGATGCTGACCGGCTCCTCCTTCCAGACCTTCGAATCGCGCAACGAATGGCAACGCGCCTGGGCCCGCTACCGTACCGGCAACAGTCCGGTCGACTACGTCCGGCCGACCGGCTCCGGGATCGATCCGCTGCTGCTCAACGTCACCCAGAGCCGCCGCCCGGGTCGCGCCTGGTGGCGGATGCTTCTCGACCAATATGGCGCCGCCGACGTCGTCACTCCGGAAGTCCACCTCAAGCGGCTTTACCCGGGCGGTCCCGCAATCGGGGTGTTCACTGCCCGGCACGGACCCGACAACAGGGTGATCGGCCAGTTCACGCTTCGGGTCGAGTCCAGCGCTCTCATCCCGCGCCTGCTCGACGAGGGCGTGCGCGGCCTCGACCTGCTCTACAGCCGGGCCCTCGCCGCCGGCAACCTTTCGCCCGATCCGTCCCTGATCGTCCCCGAACCGCCCCTGGTCGAAGAGATCGAGGAGGAGGAGGCCGAGACGGTCGTCGAGGAATCGCAGCGGCCGCTGCCTCCCGCGGGCACGACTCCGGTCGGGGCGGTGACCGTCCTTCGGATCGAGGTCGACACTCCCGACCAGGCGGCGATCGGCCGGGCGGAGCTGGCCGTGAGCCGGGTCCCCGGGGTGACCTCGGCGTTCACGACCAATCCGTCGGTCGGGGGCACCTCATCGATGCGGGTGAGCTACATGGGCGAGCCGGGCGCCCTCGCCGCGGCGCTGGAATCGCAGGGCTGGCGGGTCTCCGGCTCCGGCAACAGCCTGCGCCTCTCGCGAGGCGGCGACTGACGTGCCTCAGATCGCGCTGCCGCTCGACTGGCCGGTAGCCGACCGCGATGAGGATTTCCTCATCTCCGAATCCAACCGGGGCGCCTTCGAGCATCTCAAGCGCTGGTCGCTCTGGCCCGTCATGGCCACCCTCGTAACCGGGCCGCGCAAGTCGGGCCGAAGCCTGCTGGGGCGCCTTTTCGTCCGGAAGACGGGCGGCCGGCTCTTCGACAATGCCGAGGATCATGACGAGGAGGCCCTCTTCCACGCCTGGAACGAGGCGCAGCTGTCGCGGCGGCCGCTGCTGATCGTCGCGGACTCGCCTCCGCCCATGTGGCAGGTTTCGCTCCCCGACCTGCGCTCGCGCCTCGCCGCGACTCCGCACGTCGCGATCGACGATCCCGACGACCGCCTGATCGGCGACCTCATCGTCAAATTGCTCGGCGACCGCGGGATCGCCGTCCCGCCCGAAGTACCCGCTTTCATCGTGCCGCGGATCGAACGGTCCTATATCGCCGTTCTGCAGGTCGTCGCCGCGCTCGACCGCGCCGCTCTGTCACATCATCGTCGCATAACGGTGGCAATGGTGAAGCGCGCGCTCTCCGAAGACGGCATAATCAAGAGGGCGAGAAGCCAGGTCGAATGAACGAAACCGCGCCATCCACTTCGCCCGAGCCGCCGCTGTCGGCGCGGGAGCGCTACTTCAACCGTGAGCTGAGCTGGCTGGCCTTCAACCGGCGGGTGCTCGAGGAGGCCCGCAACGCCGCCCATCCGTTGCTCGAGCGCCTCCGCTTCCTCTCGATTTCAGGGAGCAACCTCGACGAATTCTTCATGGTCCGGGTCGCCGGCCTCAAGGCTCACCGTCTCCTCGGAGTCGAAGATGCGTCGGCGGACGGCCTCACTCCCGGACAGCAGCTCGCCGCCGTCGCCGCCGAAGCCGACGAGCTGACCCAGAGCCAGCAGCAGGTCTGGTCGGAGCTTCGCCTGGCCCTTGCCGATTCGGGCGTGGCCGTGATCGGAAGCGGCGCCCTCGATTCGGAATCGGCGGAATGGCTCGAGCGCCACTTCCGCGAGCAGATCTTCCCGGTCCTCACGCCGCAGGCGATCGACCCGGCCCATCCCTTTCCGTTCATCCCCAATCGCGGCTTCTCGCTGATCTTCGACCTGCGCCACTTGCGCACCGGCGAACCGATCCGCGAGCTGGTGATGGTCCCGTCGACTCTGCCCCGCTTCGTCCGCCTCCCCGGAGCGGAAGCGCGCCATATCGCCGTGGAGACCCTCATCCGCCGCAACATCGCCGCCATGTTCCCCGACCATGAGCTGGTCGGCGGCGGCGCCTTCCGGATCCTTCGCGACAGCGACATCGAGGTCGAGGAGGAGGCCGAGGATCTCGTCCGCTACTTCCGGAGCGCCATCAAGCGCCGCCGGCGCGGAAGCGTCATCCGGCTCAAGCTGGCCGCCGAGATGCCGGACGAGCTCGTCAACATGGTCCGCGAGGGGGTCGGGGCGGCCGAGGCGATCGTCACCGAATCGACCGGCTTCCTCGGAATCGCCGATCTCGACGCGCTCTACGAGGAGGACCGGCCCGACCTGAAGTTCGCGCCCTTCGCGCCGCGCTTCCCCGAGCGGATCCGCGAGCATGGCGGCGACTGCTTCGCGGCGATCCAGACCAAGGACATCGTCGTCCACCATCCCTATGAGAGCTTCGAGGTGGTGGTCGAGTTCCTGAAGCAGGCGGCCGCCGATCCGGACGTCATCGCGATCAAGCAGACCCTCTACCGGGCCGGCAAGCAGTCGGCCGTGATCCGGGCACTGATCGACGCCGCCGAGGCCGGCAAATCGGTGACCGCCGTCGTCGAGCTAAAAGCCCGGTTCGACGAGGAGCAGAATCTGCTCTGGGCCTCGGCGCTGGAGCGGGCCGGAGTCCAGGTGGTCTACGGCTTCATCGACTGGAAGACCCATGCCAAGGTGTCGATGGTGGTGCGCCGCGAGGAGCGCGGCTACCGCACCTACTGCCATCTCGGCACCGGCAACTACCATCCGGTGACCGCGCGGATCTACACGGACCTGAGCTTCTTCACCGCGGATCCCAGGGTCGGTCGCGACGTCGCCCAGCTGTTCAACTACATCACCGGCTATGTCGAGCCGCGCGACCTCGAGCTGCTTTCAACCTCGCCCCACCAGATGCGGGACGCGCTTCTCGCGCTGATCGAGACCGAGATCGAGCATGCCCGCGCCGGCCGGCCGGGCGTGATCTGGGCGAAGATGAATGCCCTGGTCGACCCGCCGATCATCGACAAGCTCTACGAGGCCAGCCAGGCCGGCGTCGAGGTCGAGCTCATCGTTCGCGGCATCTGCTGCCTGAGGCCCGGGGTTGCCGGCCTGTCGGAGAATATCCGGGTGAAGTCGATCGTCGGCCGCTTCCTGGAGCACAGCCGGATCTGGTGCTTCGGCAACGGGGACGAGCTGCCGAACCGGAAGGCGAAGGTCTACATCAGCTCGGCGGACTGGATGCCGCGCAACTTCGACCGCCGCGTGGAATATATGCTTCCGCTCGAGAACGTCACCGTCCACGCCCAGGTGCTCGACCAGGTGATGGTCGCCAGCCTGATCGACAACGAGCAGAGCTGGCGCCTTCACGCCGACGGGACTTACGAGCGGCTACGGCCGGAGGACGAAAGGTCGTTCAACCTGCATCATTATTTCATGACCAATCCGTCCCTGTCGGGCCGGGGCGCGGCGCTCAAGGAGAGCGGGTCGGTTCCGAAGCTTCGCCTGCGACGCGGCCCGTGAAGGGAGGAGCATTGCTTCCCGCCGAGCCGATGGCGATCGTCGACATCGGCTCGAACTCGGTGCGTCTCGTCGTCTATTCGGGAGCGCCGCGGGCGCCGTCCATCATCTTCAACGAAAAGGTGCTTGCCGGCCTCGGCCAGGGGCTGGGTGAGACGGGACGGCTCGGCGAGGGGCCGATGACCCGGGCGCTCGCTGCCTTGCGCCGCTTCCGGCTGCTTGTCGGCCAGATGGGAGTCCGCGACGTAAGGGTCCTCGCCACCGCGGCCGTCCGCGACGCCAGCAACGGCGATTCCTTCCTCGACCAGGTCAGGGCTGTCGGGTTCGAACCGCAGGTGATCTCGGGCGAGGAGGAAGGCCGGCTCGCGGGCGAGGGCGTCCTGTCCGGCTTTCCCGATGCCGACGGTCTGGTCGGCGACCTGGGCGGCGGGAGCCTGGAGCTCGCCGACGTCCGCGGCGGCACCGTTCGGACCAGCATCTCGCTGCCGTTCGGAGTGCTTCGCCTCGGCAATCCCGACGCTTCGGCCGAGAAGAAGCTGCGCCGGAGCCTCGCCGCGGCGCTGAAGGATTCCGGGCTCGGAGCGCTCGGCCGGGGCCGGCCCTTCTACATGGTCGGCGGCTCCTGGCGGGCCCTGGCCCGGCTCGACATCATCTCGCGAGATTATCCGCTTCCGATCACCCACCATTACCGGATGCCGCCCGAGCGACCGGCCGAATTGCGCAAGCTGATCGCCTCGCTGAGCCGGAGCGACCCCAAGAGCATGCCCATGCTGACCGCGTCGCGGATTCCGACCCTGCCCAACGCGAAGCTCATCCTTTCCGCCCTGGTCGACGCGCTCGAGCCCAGCGAGCTCATCGTCTCCAGCTTCGGAATCCGCGAGGGCCTGCTCTACCACGAGCTTCCACCCGCCGAGCGGGTCAAGGACCCGCTGATCGAGGCGGCGCGGGACGCGGGCCGGGGGCTCAGCCGCTTCGGGGAGCATGGCGACCTGCTCGACCGCTGGATCTCGCCCATCTTCTCGGATTCTCCCGCCAACGCCCGGCTTCGTCTCGCCGCCTGCCTGCTCGCCGACGTCGCCTGGCAGGCCCATCCGGATTTCAGGGCCGAGCGCGGAGTCGAGATGGCGCTTCACGGCAACTGGGTCGGAATCGACGTCTGCGGCCGGGTGATGGTGGCCCAGGCGCTCTTCTCGAGCTTTGGCGGCGGCCGCGAATTCCCCGACCGCCGCATCGCGGAATTGTGCAGCGGGTCGGAGCTTGCCTGCGCCGCACGCTGGGGCCTCGCCATCCGGCTCGGCCAGCGGCTCAGCGGCGGCCTCGCGTCGAGCCTGGAGCGGAGCCGGCTGGAGCGGGAAGGGGAGGTGATCCGCCTCGTCCTCGCCAAAGGCGAGGAGGCGCTTTACGGCGAGACGGTCGACCGCCGCCTTAAGAAGCTCGCCTCGGCGCTGGGCTGCAAGGCCGAGATGGCGGCGGAATGATCATCCTCCCGGCGAAAGCCGGGACCTCAGGACGAGAAGTCTCGGCGGGTCTCCCCGAGGTCCCGGCCTTCGCCGGGATGACGGGTCATCCGCAGTCGACCTTCACGACCTTGCCGGCGGGGTCGACCCGCAGATTCACCCGATCCTCGCGATAGTCCATCGTCACCATCGTCCCGGGCGCTATCCAGCGCAGCGCAGTGGCGCCGCTGAGCCGCAGCGCCTCCGCGCCGGTCTTCGCACTCTTTGAGCGGCCGATCAGCCTCTGTGCCTTGGCGGAATCGCACTTGCCGGCGCCGGCCTCGGCGGCCGGCGCCGTGGCGCAGCCCGACGCCAGCAGAGCGGCCGCGGCCAGTATCCTCATCCGCCGTCGGCCGTCAGGGTCATCACCAGCTTGCCGCCCCGAACCGCGAAGGCCAGCCGTCCTTCGACCAGGTCGAGGGCGTCGCGGCCGAACTGGTCGAAGCGCCAGCCCTCGAGGATGGCAAGCCCGTCGCGCCGACCCGCCGCGAGCAGCTCGAGCTCCTCGGTCCGGGCGATCAGCCGCGCAGCGACGTTGCTTTCCCGCGAGCGGATCTTGAGCAGAAGCTTCAGCAGGTCGGCGACCAGCGCCCCCTCCTTGCCGAGCCCCGGACCGCGGTCCTCCCGCGCGGGAAGCTCGTCGGCCGGCATCGGCACCGCATTGGCCAGGGCCGCCATCAGCCGGGCGCCGATCTCGTTGCCGGCCCAGGCGGGCGAGAGCCCCCGCACCCTCGCCAGCGCGTCCTGGCTCGCCGGGGGATGGGCGGCGACGTCGGCGATCGTCTCGTCCTTCATGATCCGGCCGCGCGGCAGATTCTTGCCCCTGGCTTCCTGCTCGCGCCACGCCGCCAGGGCCTTCAGCCGCCCGAGCACCTCGGGCTTGCGGCTGGAAATCCGGATCCGCTTCCAGGCCAGAGCCGGATCGTTCTCGTAATTGGCCGGATCGGCGAGCTTCTCCATCTCCTCGTCGAGCCACACGCCGCGGCCGGTGCGCCGAAGCCGCTCGAGCATCTTCGGGAAGAGGGCCGCGAGGTGGGTGACGTCGCCGATCGCATAGTCGATTTGCCGCCGGTCGAGCGGACGGCGGGCCCAGTCGGTGAAGCGCGCACCCTTGTCGAGGCTCTTGCCGACGAGGCTCTCGACGAGGTTCGAATAGCCGACCTGCTCGCCGAGCCCGAGCGCCATGGCCGCGATCTGGGTGTCGAAGAGCGGGTGCGGGGTCTTGCCGGTGATATTGTAGATGATCTCGATATCCTGGCTTCCCGCATGGAAGACCTTGAGCACGTCCTCATTGTCGGTCAGCAGGTCGAGCAGGGGCGTCATGTCGAGCCCGTCCGCCTTCGGATCGATCGCCGCGGCCTCGTCAATGTCGCCGATCTGGATGAGGCACAGATCGGGCCAGTAGGTGTTCTCGCGCATGAATTCGGTGTCGACGGCGACGAACGGTTGCCTCGCCAGACGCTCGCACAGGGACTTCAGCGAATCGGAATCGGTAATCAGCGGGTGGATCTGCATCGGCAGGGCTCATAGCGGCGGCCTCTGCGCTTGACAAAGCAAGGCTGCGTGGCGAAGCGCCGGGCCACGAAAAAGTCATTCCGGCGAATGCCGGAATCCACCTTCTTCCTCGCTTATGGAGCTCAAAAGCAGGTGGATCCCGGCTTTCGCCGGGATGACGGAGCAGGATGAACCGGAACATGCACGCCTATCGCACCCACCATTGCGGCGAGCTCCGCGCCTCCCATGTCGGGGAAAGGGTGAAGCTTTCGGGCTGGATCCACCGCAAGCGCGACCATGGCGGGGTCCTCTTCGTCGACCTGCGCGATCATTACGGGCTGACCCAGATCGTCGCCAAGGCGAACAGCGAGCCCTTGCGGGCGCTCGAGCATCTGCGCGCCGAGTCGGTGGTGACGATCGTCGGCGAAGTGGTGTCGAGGGGCGCCGAGGCGGCCAATCCGAACCTTCCGACCGGAGAGATCGAAGTGTCGGCCGAAGAAGTCGTCGTCCAGTCCTCGGCGGAGGAGCTTCCGCTCCCGGTCGCCGGCGAGGCCGACTATCCCGAGGAGATCAGGCTGCGCTACCGCTTCCTCGACCTTCGCCGCGAGCGGCTCCACCGCAACATCGTTCTGCGAAGCCAGGTCATCTCCTCGATCCGCCGTCGGATGGTCGAGTCCGGATTCACCGAGTTCCAGACCCCGATCCTCACCGCGTCCAGCCCGGAGGGTGCCCGCGATTATCTCGTCCCGAGCCGGGTCCATCCGGGCAAGTTCTACGCGCTCCCGCAGGCGCCGCAGATGTTCAAGCAGCTGATCATGGTGGCGGGCTTCGACCGCTATTTCCAGATCGCGCCCTGCTTCCGCGACGAGGACGGCCGCGCGGACCGGAGCCCGGGCGAATTCTACCAGCTCGATTTCGAGATGAGCTACGTCACCCAGGAGGACGTGTTCCAGGCCCTGGAGCCGATCCTCGCCGGGGTCTTCGAGGAGTTCGCCAACGGCAAGACGGTTACCCCGGCCGGCGAGTTCCCGCGGATCCCCTACAGGGAAGCAATGCTGAAATACGGCTCCGACAAGCCGGATCTGCGCAACCCGATCCTCATCTCGGACGTGTCGAGCCACTTCGAGGGCTCAGGCTTCGGCCTGTTCGCGCGGATCGTCGAAGGGGGCGGCGCCGTCCGCGCCATCCCCGCGCCGGGCACCGCCGACAAGAGCCGCAAATTCTTCGACGAGATGAACGACTGGGCGCGCTCCGAAGGCCATGCCGGCCTGGGCTACGTCACCCAGAAAGGCGGCGAGCTGGGCGGCCCGATCGCCAAGAACCATGGCGACGAAGGCATGCGCAGGCTGATCGCCGAGCTCGGCCTTGGCCCCGACGACGGAATCTTCTTCGCCGCGGGCAAGGAAGCGCAGGCGGCGAAGCTGGCGGGCCTCGCCCGGACCCGGGTCGCCGAGCAGCTCGGCCTGATCGGCGAGGACGAGTATCGATTCTGCTGGATCGTCGACTTCCCGATGTTCGAATATGACGAGGAAGCGAAGAAGGTCGACTTCAGCCACAATCCCTTCTCGATGCCGCAGGGCGAGCTGGAGGCCCTGGAGACCAAGGACCCGCTCGACATCCTCGCTTATCAGTACGACATCGTCTGCAACGGCGTGGAGCTGAGCTCCGGTGCGATCCGCAACCACCGGCCCGACATCATGTACAAGGCGTTCGAGATCGCGGGCTATTCCAGGGAAGACGTCGACCTCAATTTCTCGGGGATGATCAACGCCTTCAAGTTCGGCGCCCCGCCGCACGGAGGCTCGGCGCCCGGGATCGACCGGATCGTCATGCTCCTCGCCGGCGAGCCCAACATCCGCGAGGTCGTCCTCTTCCCGATGAACCAGCGCGCCGAGGATCTGATGATGGGCGCCCCGGGCGTGGTCTCGGCCAAGCAGCTCAGGGAGCTCAACATCCGGCTGGTCGAGCCGGCCGGAGCCGGAGCGAAGAAGGACCCGGCCAGGGCGGTGGCGCCGGAATAAAAGAGGAAGGGAATATCCCGTGATCCCGGCGAAAGCCGGGACCTCGGGGAGACCCACCGAGACTTCTCGACCTGAGGTCCCGGCTTTCGCCGGGATGACGGAGGGGCTAGGCCTGCTCCATGACCATCGACCTTTCCGACTACGAATCCGGCACGCGCTACCGCGGCAATTATTCCGACGACCTCGCCGCTCTGCAGGATCGGCTCGGGCGGATCCTCGTCGCCCATATCGTCCACAAGCGTCGAAGCCTGATCGTCTGCGAGGGCTGGGACGCCGCCGGGAAGGGCGGGGCGATCCAGCGCCTGACCTCGGGCTGGGACCCCCGCGCCTTCCAGGTCTGGCCGATCAAGGCGCCCACCGAGGAAGAGAAGGCCCGCCATTTCCTCTGGCGCTTCTGGAACAAGCTGCCGGGCGCGGGGGAGATCGCGGTGTTCGACCGAAGCTGGTACGGCCGGGTGCTCGTCGAGCGAGTCGAGGGATTCGCGTCGGAAGCCGAATGGCGCCGCGCTTATGACGAGATCAACGAGTTCGAGGCGCAGCAGAGCTACGACGGGACGACGATCGTCAAATTGTTTTTCCACGTCACCCAGGAAACCCAGGACGAGCGGCTGAAGGCCCGGCTGGACCATCCCTGGAAGCGCTGGAAGGTGACCGCCGAGGATTTCCGCAACCGGGCGAGGCGGGAGGATTATCTGGCGGCCGCGCAGGAGATGTTCGAGTGCACGAACACGCGCTGGGGGCCGTGGACGGTGATCGACGGCAACAACAAGAAATCGGCGAGGATGGCGGCGCTGACGGCGGTAGCGGAAGCGCTGGAGGCGGCCTGCCCGCCGAAGCCCCCCGAAGCCGATCCGGACGTGCTGAGGCTGGCGCGCGAGGCGTTCGGCGAGGACAAATGAGCCCTCACAGTCGTCATGCTGAACTTGTTTCAGCATCAAGTCCGGAGCCCGCGGGACGGGGGAGGCCTGGACCCTGAAACGAGTTCAGCGACTGTCTTTGTGGTCAAGCGTGCCATGGCTGTTGATCCCTGACGATTGCGTTGCAGATGATGACGAGCTTTCGCGCGACGGCGACGAGGGCGACTTTCTTGGCTTTGCCGGCGTCGA
>DASVVM010000089.1:0-10344 GCA_036386555.1 Allosphingosinicella sp. | reverse complement strand
CCGGCTCCAGCGGCCGCCCGTAGGCGTGAAGGCCCACCCCCCAGGCCCACCACCAGAAGGGCGGGTGGACGAGGTCGATCCCGTGGTCGAAGGCCTCGCCGATCTTCGAGGAGGTGATGGTGCAGCGGGCGAGCTTGCCGTCCACCGTGTCGAGCACCATGAAGATCAGTCCGGCGGCGAGGCCGGTCCAGTACCAGCCTTCGTGGAACAGCCAGGTGGCGATCAGGCACAGGACAGCTCCGACCAAGGTCACCTGGTTCGGGCTCATCCCGATCCGCGCCGCCCAGCGGGTCAGGACCAGGGCCCATTCCGGCCAGAGATATTTGGTGAGCAGGTCGGTCACGCCCTTGTAGGCGCCGAAATAGCTCGCCCGCTCGAGCGAGCGCACATTCTCCGGAGCGAGCCGGTCCATGAAGGGCCGCTCCTTCTTGCGAAGCTCCTCATTCCCGAGGCCGTCGGAGGTCTCCCAGGCCAGCGCTTCCGCGTTCGTCGCGGGCAGAGCGAGTCCCTCCTCCATCGCCCGGCGGATCGCCTCCCCGTCCGCTTCCAGGTGCGCCAGCACGGGGATTCCCCCGCGGGTGACGACCAGCCCGGGCTTGCCCGCCACCAGCTTCAGCCAGGAAGGATCGAAGGCGAAGCCGAGATTGACCAGCACCTCGCCGTCGGGCCGCAGGTCCAGCTTCTGGGCAGCGGCGATCCGGCGGAGCCGTTCCTCCGCTCCGATCCCCCAAAGCCGGGTCGGGTTGGCGCCGACCGGAGCGACCGCCGTCACGCCTTCAGCTCCGCCGAGATCTTTTCAGCGCTCCTCAGCGCCAGGGCGACGATGGTCAGGGTCGGGTTCGCCCACCCTCCCGTCGGGAAGAGCGATGAGCCCGCCACCCACAAATTGCCGACTCCGTGCACGAGACCGTCGGCGTCGGTGACGCTGGTCGCCGGATCGCTCCCCATCCGAGTCGTGCCCATATGATGGTAGCCGCCGATCGGGTGCGAGGAGATGAGCGGGTCGGTCTTCCACGCACGGGTGCCGAGCCAGTCCGCCGGCTCCACCGCGCCCAGCCCGAGCCGCTCCAGCTCCCGCCCCAGCGTCTCGACCAGGACCTTCACGCTTCGCACGTCGATCTCCGAAAGCCGCCAGTCGAGCTTAACCCGGGGCACGCCCGTCGGGTCCTTGTCGCCGGTGAGGGTCACACGGCTCTCGGGGTTCGGCGCCTGCTCGCCGCGCACCAGAAGCGCGACCTCGAGATTGCCGGCCTTGTGGAGAAGCCAGGGCCGCGCCGGGTCGATATGGCGCTGGGCCCAGCCCGCGGCCTTCTTGGTCACCATCCACAGCGCGCGTCCGCGCTTCGTCGGGGCCATTTTGTGCTTGAGGCCGGAATAGGCCTTCATCCCGATGAACTGCCGCCGCCCTTCCGGCTGGCGGGCGACGATGGTCAGCGAGGTGTTGAGTATGCCCTCGCGCCGCTGCAGCGCCTCCGAGGGGGCGATCAGGGCCGCGAGGTCCTGCCCGCCGACCCGGTGGCGCCGACCGAACGCCTTGAGCAGTGGCCAGGCCGCGCCTTTGACGATGCGCCCGCCGCGGGCGTGGGGATGCTCCATGAAATAACGGCCGACCTGATCGTTGCCGAGGCCGGAGGCGAGAAGCAGCCTCGGGTTTTCGATCCCGCCCGCGGCAAGGACGAAGGCCTTGGCCTTGACCGTCAGCCGACCCGGGCCGAGCGAGCGGGCCTCGACCCTGCCGACACCGCTTCCGTCTCGGACGATCGCCGTCACCGTCGCGTGGATCGCGATCTGGCAGCGGGGATCGGCCTCGAGATCGGCGCAGCTTTCCCAGGCGAAACGGTTGAACCGGCGGTCGAACGTCCAGAGCGGGGTCTCGAGCTCGGCGAAGCGGGGAAGCTTCACCCCGGCGGCCCGAAGGTCGTCCGGCTCCGGCCGGCCGGCGGGCAGGCCGAAAGCGGGCCGCGCTTCCTGGTACCAGCGTTCCAGCTCGTCCCAGCCGATCGGCCAGCCCGAATGGGGGACATAGTCGCGCCCCTCGAGGTCGATGGGATCGAGCTCGGCGCAGCGCCCGCCCCAGATCGCGGTGGTTCCCCCGAAGAAGCGGAGCCGGCTGTCCTCGAGGTCGTAATATTCCTCGCCGCCATTCTCGCCGGCGTTGAGGTCCGCCGTCGCCGGCTCGTAATCGAGCCCGCCGCTTTCGAGCAGGACGATTCCGTGCCCGAGCCTGAGCAGCCGCCGCGTCAGGCTGATCCCCGCCGCCCCCGCGCCGATCACGCAGACCTCGCCCTCCAGCTCCAGCGGGCCGGGAATTTGGGCGAGATCGATCATGCTCCGTCATCCCGGCGAAAATCGAGCAGGTCGCCATGTCCCCCGGACATGGCTGCGAACTGCCGGGGGCAGTTCGCACCTGCTCGATGACCTCGGGGAGGCCCCCCGTGACTTCTCGACCTGAGGTCCCGGCTTGCGCCGGGATGACGGGATTGTTTCACCTTTCGAACAACTCCGCCTCGACCTCGCCCGAAAGGCTCCCCGCCAGCACCGCGTCCTGCGCCCAGCGCAAGTCGTCGGCCAGGTACCGGTCGGCCGCATAATGCTCGACGTTGCGGCGGATCTCCGCCCGCGCCGTCTCCAGCGCCGGCGAGCTCTTCAGCGGCGCATGGAAATCGCAGCCCTGGGCCGCGGCCAGGAGCTCGATCCCTACCACCCCCGCGGAATTGCCCGCGATCCTCCGCGCCTTGGTGCCGGCGTGGGTCGCCATCGAGACATGATCCTCCTGGTTGCCCGACGTCGGAACCGTGTCGACGCTGGCCGGCCAGGCGAGGCTCTTGTTCTCGGAGACCAGCGCGGCGGCCGTCACCTGGGCGATCATGAAGCCCGAATTCACTCCGCTGTCGCGGACCAGGAACGGCGGAAGCCCGCTCATCTTGGGGTCGACCAGGACGGCGGTGCGGCGCTCCGAGATGCTGGCGATCTCGCACAAGGCCATTGCCAGCGTGTCGGCGGCGAAAGCGACGGGCTCGGCGTGAAAATTGCCGCCGGACAGCGAATCTCCGCTTTCGGGAAACAACAAAGGGTTGTCGGTGACCGCATTGGCCTCGATTTCGAGGGTCCTCGCGACGTTCCCGACCAGATCGAGGCAGGCGCCCATCACCTGGGGCTGGCATCGGAAGCTGTAGGGATCCTGCACCCGAGTGCAATCGTCGTGGGAGTGCCGGATCTCGCTGCCGTCGAGAAGCCGCTTGAGCAAGGCCGCAACCCTGATCTGGCCGGGCTGTCCGCGCGCCTCATGGATGCGCGGGTCGAAGGCGACGTCGGTCCCCTTGAGCGCGTCGATCGAAAGCGCGCCGGAGATCAGGGCCGAGGCGAACAGCCGCTCGGCCGCGAAAAGGGTGTCGAGCGCGACGGCGGTAGAGATCTGGGTGCCGTTGATCAGCGCAAGCCCCTCCTTGGGGCCCAGCACCAGCGGCTCGAGGCCAAGCGCGCGCAGCGCCTCGCCCGCCGGCATGATCCTTCCCTCGAGGTCGATCCGCCCCTCGCCGAGCATCGCCGCGCTGAGATGGCCGAGCGGCGCGAGGTCGCCCGAGGCGCCGACCGACCCCTGGGACGGGATACAGGGCAAAGCGTCGGCCTCGAGCAAAGCCAGCAGCCGCTCGACCACCTCCCGCCTCACGCCCGAATGGCCGCGGGCAAGCCCTATCACCTTGGTCGCCATCGCCAGCCGGACGACGGGCCGGCTCAGATCCTCGCCGAGGCCGCAGCTGTGCGACATCACCAGGTTGCGCTGAAGCTCGGCCAGCCGGTCGTCCGGGATCCGGGTCTGGGCGAGCAGCCCGAAGCCGGTATTGACCCCGTAGACGGTGCGGCCGCTCTCGACGATCGCGCCGACGCAGGCCGCGGCGGAGTCGATCGCGGCCCAGGCTTCGTCGACGAGCCGGACCGGAGCGCCGGCCCAGATCGTCCGGAGGTCGGGGAGGGCGACGGAGCCCGGGCGGAGGGTGATCATGATGCCGTCATCCCGGCGAAAGCCGGGACCTCAGGACGAGAAGTCTCGACGGGTCTCCCCGAGGTCCCGGCTTTCGCCGGGATGACGATTGCGCTCACGACTCCACCATCGGCAAATCCAGCCCCTGCTCCCGAGCGCAGTCGATCGCTTCCTCGTAGCCGGCGTCGGCATGCCGCATCACCCCGGTTCCCGGGTCGTTCCACAGCACCCGCTCCAGCCGCCGCGCCGCCTCTGGCGTTCCGTCGGCGACGATCACCATTCCGGCATGCTGCGAATAGCCCATCCCGACCCCTCCGCCGTGATGGAGCGACACCCAGGTCGCGCCCGAGGCTGTGTTGAGCAGGGCGTTGAGCAGGGGCCAGTCCGACACCGCGTCGGAGCCGTCTCTCATCGCCTCGGTCTCGCGGTTGGGGCTCGCCACCGAGCCGGAATCGAGATGGTCGCGGCCGATGACCACCGGAGCCTTCAGTTCGCCCGAGGCGACCATCTCGTTGAAGGCCATTCCGAGCCGGTGGCGCTGGCCCAGCCCGACCCAGCAGATCCGCGCCGGCAGGCCCTGGAAAGCGATCCGCTCCCGCGCCATGTCGAGCCATCTGTGGAGATGCGGATCGTCCGGGATCAGCGCCTTCACCTTGGCATCGGTGCGGTAGATGTCCTCCGGGTCGCCCGAAAGCGCGCACCACCGGAAAGGGCCGATCCCGCGGCAGAAGAGCGGCCGCACGTAGGCCGGGACGAAGCCGGGGAAATCGAAGGCGTGGGTAATGCCCGCGTCCTTGGCGACCTGCCTGATGTTGTTGCCATAATCGAAGGTGGGGATGCCCATCTCCTTGAAGGCGAGCATCGCCTCGACGTGGATGGCCATCGAGCGCCGGGCCGCTTCCTCGACCGCCTCCGGCGCCCGCTCGCGCAGGCTCACCCATTTCTCGACCGACCAGCCGAGCGGAAGATAGCCGTTGACCGGATCGTGCGCGGAGGTCTGGTCGGTCACCGCGTCCGGCCGAATGCCCCTGCGGACCATCTCCGGAAGGATCTGGGCGGCATTGCCCAGCAGACCCACCGACGTCGGCTCGCCGGCGGTCCGGATGATCTCCAGCGCCTCGTCCAGCGAGCCCGCCCGGCGGTCGAGATAGCGGGTCTCGAGCCTCTTCTCGATCCGGCTCTCCTGGCATTCGATCGCCAGGCAATGGGCCCCCGCCATCACCGCCGCCAGCGGCTGGGCCCCGCCCATCCCGCCAAGCCCCGCGGTCAGGATCCAGCGGCCCTTCAGATCGCCGCCATAATGCTGGCGGCCCATCTCGGCGAAGGTCTCGTAGGTGCCCTGAACGATGCCCTGCGTGCCGATGTAGATCCACGATCCGGCCGTCATCTGGCCGTACATCATCAGCCCCTTGCGATCCAATTCGTGGAAATGGTCCCAGGTCGCCCATTTCGGAACCAGGTTGGAATTGGCGATCAGCACCCTCGGAGCGTCGGCATGGGTCCGGAAGACTCCGACCGGCTTGCCCGACTGGACGAGCAGGGTCTCGTCCCCCTCCAGCCGCTCCAGGGTCTCGACGATCCTGTCGAAGCTTGCCCAGTCCCGTGCGGCCCGACCGATCCCGCCATAGACGACCAGCTCCTCCGGCGCTTCGGCGACCGACGGGTCGAGATTGTTCTGGAGCATCCGGACGGCCGCCTCGGTCGCCCAGGATTTGGCGACGAGCTCCGGCCCGGTGCGGGCGCGGATCGAGCGGCTGTTGTCGCGGCGTGAAAGCATGGGATGGGTGTCTAGCCGCTGAGGGGGAGCAAGTGAACCACCGTCGCCCAGCGAAGGCTGGGGCCCCAGGGGGTGAAGAACGCAGGTGCTTTCACCCGCTGGGGTCCCAGCCTTCGCTGGGACGACGTGCTAGCTGTCCACCCCCGCCACGATCCGCCGCTCCGGCCCGGGCAGCCCGATCCAGTAGCAAAGCTCCGCCGGCCGGCTCACCCGCCAGACGCACAGATCCGCCGCCTTTCCCGTGGAGATGGTGCCCACGTCCTTCGCGAGCCCAAGCGCCTTCGCGGCGTAGACGGTCATCCCCGCCAGCGCCTCCTCCGGGGTCAGCCCGAACAGGGTGCAGGCCATGCTCAGCATCAGGGTCGGCGACAGGATCGGCGAGGTGCCGGGATTGCAGTCGGTCGCCACCGCCATCGCGACCCCGTAGCGGCGCATCAGCTCGACGGGCGGCTTCCTGGTCTCCTTGAGCGCATAGAAAGCGCCGGGAAGGAGCACGGCGACCATCCCGGCCCGGGCCATCGCTCCGATCCCCGCCTCGTCGGCATGCTCGAGATGATCCGCCGAAAGCGCCCCGAACTCCGCCGCCAGCGCCGCGCCGTCGAGGTTGGAAAGCTGCTCGGCATGGAGCTTGACCCTGAGGCCGTGCTCGTCGGCCGCCTCGAACAGCGACCTCACCTCCTCCGCGGTGAAGCCGATCCCTTCGCAAAAGGCGTCGACCGCCTTGGCCAGGCCCGCTTCGGCGACCGCCGGTAGCATCTCGTCGACGGCGAGACGGACGAATTCCGCGCGGCTTTCCTTATGCTCGGGCGGCAAGGCGTGAAGTGCGAGCAGGGTCGGGACAACCCGCACCGCCTCGCTCTCGCCCAGCGCCTTCGCCGCCTCCAGCATCTTCATCTCGCTCGGAACGTCGAGCCCGTAGCCCGACTTGATCTCGACGGTCGTCGCACCGCCTCTCATCAGCGCCCGAAGCCGCGGCCGGGCCTGCTCGACCAGCTCTTCGAGGGACGCAAGGCGTGTCGCCTTGACCGAGGAGATGATGCCGCCGCCGGAGCGGGCGATCTCCTCATAGCTGGCGCCGTTCAGCCTCTGCTCGAACTCCGCCGAGCGGTTGCCTCCGAAGACCAGATGCGTGTGGCAGTCGATCAGCCCGGGAGTGACCCAGGCGCCGCCTTGAGGCTCGATCGTCCTGGCCCGATATCCCGCAAGGTCGATCCGCCGCCCCACCCGGACGATCCGCCCGTCCTGGATTCCGATCGCCCCGTCCTCGATCGCTCCGAAGGCGCCCGGCACGGCCGGGTCCATCGTCGCGACATTGCAGTCGGTGATGAGGCGGTCCCACATAGCTCGCTTCTTAACCTTTGCCCGACTAAGGGCAACGCTATGAGCTGGAAATCCATCGCTGACTTGATCGGCAGCGAGGGCCAGGTCGCGATCCTGGGCGCGCCCATGGAATCGGGTTCGGTGACTCCGGGCCGCTGCGACCTCGCCCCCGAGACCTTGCGCCGGGCCCTCAGGCGCTTCTCGACCTACAATGTCGAGACGGGGGCCGAGCTTTTCTTCCCGGTCCGGGACCTCGGCGACGTTCCCGTCCAGGGTATGAGCCCGGCCGAGGGTTTCGAGCCGATCCGGGACTCGGCGGCGGCTGCGGTCGCCGAGCACCGGCTGACGCTCCTCGTCGGCGGCAACAATGCGGTGACCCGCCCCGCCGTGCACGCGCTCGGCGTGCCGCTGGCGAAGGTCGGACTGATCACGCTCGACGCCCATTTCGACCTTCGCGATACGGCCGGCGGGCCGATGAACGGCAATCCGATCCGCTGCCTGATCGAGGACGGCCTTCCCGGCGCCAACATCTGCCAGATCGGCCTGGCGCCCTATGCCAATACCGCGAGGATGCACTCCGACGCTTTGGCCTTCGGGATCGGAGTCTACACGATGGCCGATTGCCTTGAGCGCGGCATCCTCGCCGTCCTCAACCATGCCCTCGCCCGCTTCGTCCATCTCGACGTGCTGGCGGTCGATTTCGACATCGACGTCGTCGATCGCAGCCAATGCCCCGGCGCCCCCGGGGCCCGCCCCGGCGGGATGCCGGCCCCGATGTTCTTCGCGGCGGCGCGCCGGCTCGCCGCCGACCCCAGGGTCAGGCTGGTCGACCTGACCGAGTTCGACCCCAGCCTCGACGTCAGCGACATCACGGCGCTTACCGCCGGGCGGTGGGTCTGCGAGGTGCTGGCGGGGTTCGCGGGGCGCTGATTTGCCTCCCCATGCGAAGCATGGGGAGGGGGACCACCGAAGGTGGTGGAGGGGTGACCGGACCCGGCTTCCCCGACAGGTCACCCCTCCACCATGCTTCGCATGGTCCCCCTCCCCATCTGCGATGGGGAGGCAAGTCAAAGCTCCTTCAGCGGCACTGCCGGATCGGCCAGCAGCTCCGCGTCGATCACCCTTTTCTCCATCACCAGCTTCCTGCCCTGAACATAGTCACGGGTGGAATTGACGCAGTCGAGGGCGATCACCCTCCCGTCCAGGAGATAGAGGACGGAGAAGCTTCGCTCCTCGGGGCGCCCGCGCATCACGGTCTTATCGTGGCCGACCGACAGGCCGACAGTCTGGAGCCGCAAATCGTACTGGTTGGACCAGAACCAGGGAATGGCCTCGTAAGGCTGGGGCGCTCCGACGATCGACTTCGCGGCAGCCGCCGCCTGGTCGTGGGCGTTCTGGACCGATTCGAGGCGGATCCTGAGGCCGCCGGCGAAGCTGTTCTCATGCGCCGCGCAATCGCCGATCGCATAGACGCCGGGCAGGCTGGTCCGGCAGTGGGAATCGACGTCGACCCCGTTCGCCCCGGCTGCCCCGGCGGCGAGCAACAGGGCGACCGCCGCCTCGACTCCGATTCCAACGATCGCCATCTCGGCCTCGATCGTTTCGCCGTCCTGCAGCCGGACGGCCGCGACCCGGCCCGATTCGCCGAGGATCGAAGCGACGGCGGCGCCGAGCCGGACGTCAACCCCCCGAGCGCGGTGCTCGGCCGCGTAGAAATCCGAAATTTCCTGGCCCGCCACCCGGGCCAGCAGCCGGTCGAGCGCTTCCAGAAGCACCACTTCCTTGCCGAGCTTGCGGAGCACCGCGGCTGTCTCGAGGCCGATATATCCGCCTCCGACGACCGCGACCCGGCGGACCTGGTCGAGCTCGTCTCGGATCGAATCGACGTCGGCCCGGCGCCGCACGACATGGACCCCGGCGAGGTCGCCGCCATGGCAGCCGAGCCGGCGCGGCTCGCCGCCCGCCGCCCAGATCAGCGTGCCGTAGCCGAACTTCCCGCCGCCTTCCGCGGTCACAATCCTGGCCTCCGGATCGACGGCGACGACACTGGTTCCGAGGAAGAGCTCGATGCCGCGCTCCGCCCAGAACGACTCCGGGCGGGTGAGCATCCGCTCGAATTCCTTCTCTCCGGCCAGATATTCCTTGGAGAGAGGCGGCCGCTCATAAGGCGGCTCGGGCTCGGCGCCGATCAGGGCGATCGAGCCCGCGAAGCCGAGCTGCCGAAGCTGGATCGCGGCCTGCGCGCCGGAATGGCCGGCGCCGACGATGACGACGTCGTGGTGGGTCATTAGGATTTCCTAAATTCCTCCCCGAGCTTGCTCGGGGAGGGGGACCAGCCGAAGGCTGGTGGAGGGGCAATCCTCACTCCGGATATCCCCTCCACCACGCCGCTTCGCGTCGCGGTCCCCCTCCCCGAGGCAAGCTCGGGGAGGAATTAGCTTAGTCCTTCGACGCTTCGACGACCGCGACGAGCGGCTCGTGCGATTCCGGAGCCGGCGCCGCAGCGCCGTTGCCGGCGCCCGCCACGAGGTTCTCGAGGCTGGATCCGTCGAAGCCCAGCTCCTTCATAAGCCCGTCGACGATCGGCGCCTGGGCGCGGTAGCGAAGCGCGGCGGCGACCGCGCTGGAGGCGAGATTGCCCTCGCCGCCCGAGCTTCCCGAGCCGCCCGGGCTGGACCCGCCCGACAGACCCTCGACCTGGACGATCTTGATCGAATCGATCGCCTCCATCGGCTTGGCGGCCTCGCGAACGACCTCGGGGAGCACCTTGAGGAGCGCCATCTTGGTCTGGAGCGAGATCTGGTCGGACGACAGCAGATTCGCCGCTTCGTTGATCGCCCGCTGGCCGGCGGCCTCGACCTCGAAGCGAACCCGCGACGCTTCGGCGCGGAGCTTCTCGGCCTCGGCCTCGCCCTCGGCGGCGAGGCGCACGGCCTCGGCGCGGTCGGCGGCGGCCTGTTTCTCGGCGTCGGCCTGGACCTTGATGCCGATGGCCGAACGCTCGGCCTCGCGGCTCGCGTCGATCAGCTCGATCCGCTTGACGCGCTCGGCGATCTCCGTCTCCCGGGCGGTCCCGACCTTTTCCTCGGCGGCGACCGCGGCGGCGCGGGCGGTGTCGGCCTCAGCCTTGGCCTGGCTTTCCTCGCGGCTCTTGTTCTGGATCGCGATCTGCTGCTCCTGGCGGGCGATCTCGACCGCCTGGGTCTGGGCGATCTTGGCCTGCTCGACGACCTTGTTGGCCTCGATCTGGGCGCTGTCGACCTGG
>DASVVM010000088.1:0-15740 GCA_036386555.1 Allosphingosinicella sp. | reverse complement strand
AAGGCCGACCCCACAAACAGGCCCTCGTCGCCTGCGCTCGAAAGCTCCTCATCTTCGTCAACACCGTCCTCGCCAGAGGCTCCGCCTGGCAAAAACAAACCGCAATCAGCTAATGGTTGCTGAACTTGTTTCAGGATCCAGGGCGGATCCGCGCCGGGGACTGCCGTCATCGCATCGAGCGAGTCACCTCGACGGCCGGCAGGCCCCGGATTTTTCGAGAGAAGGCGCAAAGGCGGTAAGGCGCGACGTAGGGAAAGGGCCTCTCTACGTCGCGCCTTCGTGCCTTCGCGCCTTCCCTTTGAAACTGGCCCCTGCGGCGCCGGGGAGCGCGCGCAAGCCCTGGCCCCGCAGCCCGACCTCCGGCCGCCGACGCCGAATGGATGGATTGCCGCTTGCGCGGGAATGACGAGATGAGACGCGCCGCACCCGGTTTCCCTCCCGCCGCGCCCCTGCTAACGCCGCCCCGAAATGACCGAAATTTCCAGAATCCGCAATTTCTCCATCATCGCGCATATCGACCATGGCAAGTCGACGCTCGCCGACCGGCTGATCCAGTCGACCGGCGGCCTCACCGAGCGCGAGATGACCAGCCAGGTGCTCGACAATATGGGGATCGAGCAGGAGCGCGGGATCACGATCAAGGCGCAGACGGTCCGGCTCGACTATCGGGCGAAGGACGGCGAGGATTATGTCCTGAACCTGATGGACACGCCCGGCCATGTCGACTTCGCCTACGAGGTCAGCCGGAGCCTCGCCGCCTGCGAGGGCGCCCTTCTCGTCGTCGACGCGGCGCAGGGGGTGGAGGCGCAGACGCTGGCCAACGTCTACCAGTCGATCGAGCACGACCATGAGATCGTGCCCGTCATCAACAAGATCGACCTTCCAGCCGCCGAGGTCGAGAAGGTCAGGAAGGAGATAGAGGATATCGTCGGGCTTCCCGCCGCGGGCCATTGGACGGAAGGGGGGGCCGTCCTCACCTCGGCCAAGACCGGGATCGGAATCGCCGAGGTGCTGGAGGCGATCGTCACCCGGATCCCGCCGCCGAAGGGCGACCGGGACGCGCCCTTGAAGGCGATGCTGGTCGACAGCTGGTACGACCCCTATCTCGGCGTGGTCATCCTGGTGCGGGTCATCGACGGCGCGATCCGCAAGGGCCAGAACGTCGCCTTCATGGCCGCCGGCACCCAGCATCTGGTCGACCGGGTCGGAGCCTTCCGCCCCAAGATCGAGCAGCTGCCCGAGCTCGGGCCGGGCGAGATCGGCTTCATCACCGCCCAGATCAAGGACATCACCGAGACCCGCGTCGGCGACACCATCACGGACGCCCGCCGCCCGGCCGCGGAGGCGCTGCCCGGCTTCAAGCTGGTCCAGCCGGTCGTCTTCTGCGGCCTGTTCCCGGTCGACGCCGCCGATTTCGAGAAGCTCCGCGAATCGATCTCCAAGCTGCGCCTCAACGACGCCAGCTTCAGCTTCGAGATGGAGACTTCGGCGGCGCTCGGCTTCGGCTTCCGCTGCGGCTTCCTCGGCCTGCTCCACCTCGAGATCATCCAGGAGCGGCTGACCCGCGAATACGACCTCGACCTGATCACGACGGCGCCGTCGGTCATCTACAACGTCCATTTGTCGCACTCGAAGGAGGACGCATCCCGGGAGGGAGGGCTTGGGAAGGTCATCCAGCTCCACAACCCCGCCGACATGCCCGACCCGAACCGGATCGAGAGCATCGAGGAGCCGTGGATCGAGGCGACCATCTACGTCCCCGACGAATATCTCGGGCCCATCCTCAAGCTCTGCCAGGACCGCCGCGGGATCCAGAAGAATTTGACCTACGTCGCCGGTCGAGCCCAGCTCACCTACGAGCTTCCGCTGAACGAAGTGGTGTTCGACTTCTACGACCGCCTCAAGAGCATCAGCCGCGGCTACGCCTCGTTCGACTACCACCAGATCGGCCACCGCGAGGGCGACCTCGTCAAGATGAACATCCTCGTCAACAACGAGCCGGTGGATGCGCTGTCGATGATCGTCCACCGCGCCGCGGCCGAGGCGCGGGGGCGGCACATGTGCGAGCGGCTCAAGGATCTGATCCCGAGGCATTTGTTCAAGATCCCGATCCAGGCGGCGATCGGTGGCAAGGTGATCGCGCGGGAGACGATCGCGGCGCTGCGGAAGGACGTGACGGCGAAATGCTACGGCGGCGACATTTCGCGGAAGCGGAAGCTCCTCGACAAGCAGAAGGAGGGGAAGAAAAGGATGCGGGAATATGGCTCGGTGAGCATTCCGCAGGAGGCCTTCATCGCGGCGCTGAGGATGGGAGAGGAGTAGGGGCCCTCAGCGCAACCGCCCGGGCTCCCTCAGGATATTGAGATCCCTTCCGCCGTACATGATTCCGACGATCTCGACCGTGGACGGTCTTACGAGATAGGCAATGACGGCCTTGCGACGGAATGGGATCGACCGCAGTCCCGGCGCGATATCCGAGCGAGGCGTACCGCGTTCGGAGAAGCTGGCAAGCCCTTCGCAACGATCCTGAATGGCCGCGACGAGATCTGCGGCCGATTCCAAATCCTCGATTTCGGCTCGCCGAAGGTAGATCTCTCTCAGGTCGTCCTCCGCCAACCGGCGGTAGACGACCTCACGCACCACGCTTCAGCCGCGCCTCATGGAGCGCCCGGAGCGATGCCCGAACTTCCGAAGCGGGAATTGGGGGACGAGGGTCGGCGAGCGATTCCCTGATCCGCCTGACGAACTCCGGGTCCAGCGGTTCGGGCGCCGGCGAATTATCGTCCTTCTCGTGCGGTCGTGCGGTCATTCCCGCGGCTCCTTGTTCCGAGAAGAAAGTAAGCCTTGCGGGAAGTCGGCACAAGCGACGCCAGATGCGGATGCGAAGTTCGTTTATTCTGGACCCCGCAAGGGCGCGGGGCGGCACATGGGCGAGCGGCTCAAGGATCTGATCCCGGGGCACGGAGCACGTGCCGCACCAGTCCCCCCGGACTGCTGCTGACCGGCACATGCTTTCAAGAACCCGATCCAGGTCGCGATCGGGCGGAAGGTCCTCGCGCGCGAGACGATCGCGGCGTTGCGCAAAGACGTGACGGCGAAATGCTACGGGGGCGATATCTCGCGGAAACGCAAGCTCCTCGACAAGCAGAAGGAGCGGAAGAAAAGGATGCGGGAATATGGCTCGGTGAGCATCCCGCAGGAGGCGTTCATCGCGGCGCTGAGGATGGGAGAGGAGTAGGGATCAGCCTCGGCTGACCTTCCGACTCGGGTCTCGACCCGCATAGTATATTCGGCTTATCTCGACCGTCCCGCCGACGACGCGATAGGCAATGGTGGCCCTCCGCTCGAAGGGAAGGGTCCGCAGCCCGGGCTCGAGCTCGACATGTGGCGTGCCTCGCCACGGAAATTCGGAAAGCTTCAGGCAAGACTGTCGCAGGCGAGCCTCGATCGCATCCGCGCGCTCCCTGCCGGAATCCATCGCGATGTGCAGCCAAATTTCGAAGAGGTCGTCAGTGGCTTCCTGAGACAGCCGAACCTCAAAGGCCATGCTTCGCTTTGTAAGCCGCTATGCGCGCGTCCACCTGTGCGAAGGCCTCGTCGGCCGGGATGCTTGGCCGGGGGTCGTCGAGCGACTCGCGGATCATCCGGACGAATTCGGGATCGAGCGGCTCGGTGGCCGGCGCTTCATCCTCATTCCGGTGTGGGCGCGCTGTCATGTTTTCGCGGCTCCTTGGGCCGAGAGGAAATTAGGCCGTGCGGGACGAGGGCACAAGGGAGTGTCCGCCGAATGCGAAGTTCGTTTATTCTATGGGCGGCGGGGGCGGCACGTGTGCGAGCGGCTCAAGGGTCTGATCCCGGGGCATTTGTTCAAGATCCCGATCCAGGCCGCGATCGTGGGGAAGGTGATCGCGCGGGAGACGATCGCGGCGCTGCGGAAGGACGTGACGGCAAAGTGCTATGGCGGCGACATTTCGCGGAAGCGGAAGCTCCTCGACAAGCAGAAGGAGGGGAAGAAGCGGATGCGCGAGTACGGTAGTGTGAGCATTCCGCAGGAAGCGTTTATTGCCGCGCTTCGGATGGGGGAGGAGTGATCGGGACGGATGCTGCCGCGATTCAGTCGATATATATCCTGTAATGTAAATCGGTCTCCCAGCCCTCGACGTGGGAACAGAATGAAGCCTGCTTGTTCTTGTCGGCCTCGTAGCCTCCCCAAGACGGAGGAAATCGCGTCGCCGAGACCCAGTTCAGCTGATTTTTTATCGAAATCACCGCTTTGAATTTAGCGCCCGGCGCATAGAATTGGATCGATCCCTCGAAGCTACCCAACAGCGCCCTTGTACAATTATATTGTAGATCGTGTATTAGGCTCAATATGTAGGCCGTCTGACCCTCGCTGCTGAGATTCCTCGAGATATCGACTTCCTTCTCGGAATAGTCCTGGCTTTCGATCCTGGCCTCTATGGCCTTCCTGATCTCCGGAAACTGCAATATGTCGACATATGTTTCTGGATTAATCTCGTATATTGATTTGCTGTTAGTAGCAAATAGCTCTATCTTTTCTTCATTTCTTATAAAGTGTTCGTAAGTCCTGATGGCAGGATGATTCCGCTTTGGAAGATACGGCTTGGCTTTCGCGCATAAACCCCGCCAGATCTCGCGCTTGACCGCCTCCGGCAGTCCGAGCGTCGCTTTGACCTGGAGCTTGATCAGATCGCCCAGATAGTCGACCCAGCTTTGGTTTACGCCCGGCCTGCCGGCGCTTTGATCAGCACCTGGCCTGGCAGGGCTCGCGCCATAGGTGGGAGCCGCCAACGGTTCCGGACGGCCACTCCCCTGATACTGGCCGTACATCACCGGCTCTCGCCGAATTCGACCTCGTCAAGGACGGAGTCCGCGTTCGGATCAGGATCGGCGAGCGGCTCGCACTCCGGCTCGGGATCGTCGCACGCGCATTCGATCGGATAGCAGGGCAGGCAGGGATTGCCCTGATCTCCGATCCAGATGAGGTCAGTCGGCAGATCGAAGTGGAAAGGGGCCCCGACGAACAACGCGCCGACGGCGTAATTGTAGGGCTTGAGCTGCGGCCGCCTGACCTCGGGGTCGAAGAACGGATCGCTTTCGAACCCGCGGTCGAGCCCAACGATCCATCGCATCGCCGTACCGGGCAGCGGGCTCCAGGCGGGGCCGGCCGGATCGGGGGCGATGCTCAGGATCCGATAAGCGATGCCGTCGATGAATATCTCATGGTTGAGATCGAGGTTGATCGCATCGACGTCCACGGCCCCCGAAGGAAGAGCGAGCGGATCCCAATAGCGGTCGGTATGCACTCGAATCCGGCTGCCGAACGCACCCGTCACCGGATCGGGATAAGCCTCGGCATGGCCTTCGCGATCCTGCTGGAAGCAATCGTAGGAATGCTTGATCTCCTGGACCACGCTGGTCCAGCCCGGGTCGTGCGGATTGGACGGCCGCTTGCCGGACCGGCCCCACAGGCCACCGGTCTGGAGGTAGGTCTTGATGTCCTCCTCCATTCCCGGAGCGACCGGAATCTCCATTCGGGCATAGCCCGCCCTCAGAAAGGCCTTGAACAGGAAGTTGGGTTCGTCCGGCTCGTAGGAATCCACCCATTTGCACATCGGATTGCGGAAATAATCATAGAAGGTGAAGCTGGCGAGGTTCCAGTCAAAGGCACTATCGAAGAAATACCATTCGTTGGTGGCCTTGTCGGCGGCCTTGCGGTTCGGCCACGGGCCCCCGCACGGCTGCGCGTTCATGTTCATCACGTCGGGCCAGTCGAACTCGCCGCACAGCATGAAGATCGCCAGCCGCTTGAGCTCGGTGCGCATGATCTCCTCGCACGCGAAGGGATGGCGGCCAGTAATCTTCGCATCATACTTCTCGTCGTAAAGGCGCCGCGCCTCATTATAAGCGTCGAGGTCGACTTTATATTTTTCCAGTCGATCCTCGTATTTGGTCATGAGAATGGCGTGGAACCCCTTCTGCCAGGGCGTGAGATCGACGGAATCGGGGGTAAGGGTGATCCTCGCCGTGATATAGGAGTCGTCGGTCGCATTTGGAGCGTCAATGGTGGCCGAACCGCTGTTGCGCTCGTTCAGCGCGGTATTGCTGATAGAGCCGTCCGGGGACCTGGTTTGCTCAACGCTTCCGCCGCCAAAAATGAGCCGTATTCTCGCAAATCCCACCGGCGCTCTTTTTTTCAGGAGTTGCGCGAGCATGTCCATCGCCGTCGCCGTGTATCCGGGTGGGATCGTTACGCCCTTTGAACCCTCATCCCTCCTCACTGTGACGTGGACGTAATCGACATCCCGCTGCGGCGGTGGACTGTCATATCCGCTCAGGCCGTATTGCGAGGCGATCGCCAGATAATTGTCGCGGGTGATGTCCTTGACTTCGAGCGCAGGCTTGGCCGGCTCGATCGGTTCGTCGAGCGTGAAGCCGCGGTCGCGCTTCGCCTTCTCCATATGCTGGAAGAGCAGCGAGGGGCTCGGGGCGAGCAGGTCGAGGGTGATTCGGGGTCCGTGGCTGAACAGCTGCCCCCGCTTCACCTGGGTCACCCAGAAATATTTCTGGACAGAGGCCCTGGCGGTATCGTTCTTGAACTTGTGCTTGTTCCGCTCGGCCGTCGTGGTCGTCACTGTCCGGGTCCTGAGCTTGCGGGTCTGTACCTGCATCTTGAGCGCCGCCCGCTCGACCGTCTCGCGCGCCTGCTCGCGCGCCTCTCGATAAGAGCTCTCCCTGGAGAGGGACGCGCTTGTCTTGAGCTCGTATTGCTGCCCGAAAGCCTTGCCCGACAGCTTGGCGTCGACATCGAGGCTCGCTGTCTGATTGGTCTCGATTTCCTTTTGCAGGCTGAACCGGTCCGTGACCTGATGGTCGCGCTCTTCCGACCGGCTGACGTTGACTTCGTCCTCGCTGGTCTCGCTGACCGTGCGGGTATGGTCGTGACTCCGTATGCGAGTCTCCCAGGGAGCGACATTCTCGATATAGGCGATGTCCGACGGCTTATAGCAGTGAGTCTCGTCGCGCAGTGTCAGCAACTCGCTGACGTACCAGCCGATCTTCGAGCAGCACGGATCGATCGGCAGGCAGGGCGGCTCCTCGCAGGTGCAATCGCACTCGTCGGGCCCATCCCCCTCCTCGCCCCGGCGCTCCGGCCCCTCGCGCGCCGCCCCCTCATGCGAATGCCCCGCTCCGTCAGCGGACCGCCGGCCGCCGGCGATCTTCCGAATCTTTTCGTCATAGGCGTTGAGGCGTTCGAGCCGGCCGGCGAGCAGGCTGGGTGCTTCCGTGGTGTCCGGCGCCCGGGTGACGCAGGGATCGAGCTCGAAGACGAATTCCGGAAGAAACGCCTCGAGCAGGAGAACTCGGTCGACATATTTGTCGGGAAAGGCGAGTCGATCCGTCTTGCGCGGGGCCGGGCGGAGGCAGGCATCGAGCACCGAGAAAGCGAGGTCCGAATGCAGGCCGCCGAGCAGGTCGATCCCGCGGGCGAGGCCGGCGCCCGTGGCCGCGGCCGCAAGGGCCTGGGCCTTTTCCCTGTCCATTCGCGCCGGCGCCGAGCGAAACCATTCGTTGCGGTCTTCCGGCGGGATCGAATCATGGAAGGCCAGACGCTCGGCCGCGCTCGAAGCTCGGCCCTTGAGCGAGAAGAAGGAATGGACGCGCCGGTCGACGGACGAACGCCGCGAGGGCGGGACAGGAGGATGCTCCTTAAGGAAGGCGGCGGCCAACCGCTCGACCGCCGCATGATCGGACTCCAGAAACGCACCGTGCAGTCGGTCGTGCAATGAATCGAACAGGCGGCCGCGTGTCGAATTCGTCGGCGCCTTCCAGGCTGCAAGCGGGGCGATGGCGGCGGCCTGCACTGGAGTCAGAAGCAGACCCGCAGGCGACGCCGTGACCGACTGCGCGCTCTGCGCGGTAGTAAGAAGGCTCCAGCCCCGCGTTTCGGCGCTCGCGGCGAGCGCGAGATCGGGGGAGCGTGCAATCTGGAAGCGAGCTACTCGACCCATCTTATTCTCCAATCTTGCCGCGATATTTACCGTCTGCAATACTACAATTTTAGCGGAACAGGAACGAGTCGAGTGACACTGTTAATCACTTTGATATGTCTTGGAAATTCGCTGTTTTGAAGTGTCGATTCTCTAAAGTTCTGCAGACGCTGGAAGAGAGCCGCGAAAAGGCGTGCCCAAAATGCGCGACTACTTTGCCGACTCGAGATCTTTGCGCGGTCGGCGTGATTGGGACCGATGAATGTCTGACCTGGAGGGCGACCGCGACGAGCCGGCCCGCTTGCCTCGCCAGCAGGGTGCTCGCCCATCCTGCCGGGTGGCCTACTCCGCGGGCGACGTCCGTTCACTATCGCTCCGGCCGGACTGGCCGGGGCCGGCCGGTCGATGTCCTTACGGGAAATCCTGGTTTGGCTCGCTTCGCCGGAGTGATAGTCCCGGCCCCACGGTTGGGGAGGCTGAATGACGAGGACTTTCGCGGTGATTGCGGCGCTGCTTCTGGCCGGCTGCGGCGGAGCGGGGACCGGCAAGCAGGCCGACGAGGCGGCGCCCGCGGGAAATGCGGGCGCCGCGAGGGCGGACGCCCCCGCTGCCGAACCGGCGGTGCTGACCGCGGAAGGTTTCGGGCCGCTCAGGATCGGGATGAGCCGGGCCGAGGTGGTGAAGGCGCTCGGCGAGGATAGCGATCCCGAGGGGGTGGGCGGGCCGGATCCGGAGAGCTGCGACATGTTCCGGCCGCTGCGGGCGCCGGAGGGCATGCTGGTGATGATCGAGGAGGGGCGGCTGACCAGCATCTCGCTGATCGAGGGCTCGAAGGTGGCGACCGATCGCGGGCTGCGCCTCGGCGCGCGCCGGCCGCTTCGGTCCGCGCCGCCTATGGCGAGGCGCTCAGGGCGGAGCCCCACAAATATGAGGAGGCTCCGGCCGAATATCTCACCGTCTGGGCGAAGGACGCGCCGCGCAGGCCGACGGACGCGGCGGCGCCCAGCGCCCGCGGCATCAACTACGAGATCGGCGGCAACGGCCTCGTCCAGGCGATCCATGCCGGCGGGCCGAGCATCCAATATGTGGAGGGCTGCGCCTGAGCGCTTAACCTGGATTTAGGTTGTAACCGGGCGGCAAAGCGCCCACGCTCGCGCCGAGCGACGGCCGCGGCCGGGCTACCCCTTCCCGAAGGAATTTAGCGATGAGCACGGCCGAGGAATATCAGTCGAAAGCCGACGAGGCCCTGACCCAGCTCGGCGAGGCCAAGAGCGAGCCCGAGCGGCAGCGGCTGCGCCGGGCGCACGGCGCCTATCTGAAGCTCGCCACCCACGGCGCCGAGGCGGCGGCGCGCGCCGAGAGGCGGCCTCCGCCCAAGCCGCGGGCTGAGAAACAGGCGCCGGCGGCGCGACCGGGCGGCAGCTACTTCAAATAAAGGCCGTCGCCCCGGGAGGGACCCCCATCAAAGTAGTACTTTGATGGAAACCCGAAAGCCGGGGGCCTCGGGGGAGACCCGCAGGGACTTTACGGCCTGAGGTCCCGGCGTTCGCCGGGATGACGGCTTATTCTGACTGAGCTGCCGTCACCGGAGTAAATCCGGTGACGTCGGTGCTGTCCGCTGTGCGGCAGGCCGGCCGGCTCGGCGCGGCTCTTCGTCTATGAACGGCGGCGCTGTGCGCCGGCGTCCATAGTCTCGGCGCGCCTGCGCTAGATCGTCTCCTCGACGGGCGCAGCCGGCGCCTTCGCCTCGGCCGGCGCGGGGCCGGCCTCGTTCCAGCGGTCGGCGAGGCATTTGGCGAGGCTCGAGATCGCGCTCCGGCTTCCGGCGAGCGGCAGGGTGTCGACGTCGGCGCCGTCGCGGCGGATGCTCATGCCCCGGGCGCTGGTGAAGGCGGCGAGGAAATCGCCGCGATCGGCGCCGCCCGGCTCGACGGTGAAATAGAGGCCGGGGCCGTCGGAATCGATCTCGGCTCGGGCGGTGGCTTCGACCGCCAGCCGGCGCGCGCCCGAAAACTCGACCTGGAGCGGGGTCTTCTTGCCGTCCTCGACCTCCCAGCCCCGATTCTGGAGAAGGAAGCCCAATTTCTCTTCGCCGGCGAAGGCCCAGATGGAGAGCATGGTTCCGTGCGGCGAGACCGCCTGGACCATGCAGCCGCCCTGCATCGCCGCCAGAGCCCAGCCTTCCGTCTTCTGCTGCTGTGCCGGGGCCGCTCCGAGCGGCGCTGCGGCGAGAAGGGCGGCCATCACATAACGCAACATCAAGGGTTCCTTTTCGGCAACCCGCCCGCCACTACCTGTCAGTGGCGAGAACAGACCGGGCCGCTACTTGGTTGCACTCGGCTCGGCGTATCCCGGCCCCGGCCCACAGCGCCGGCGCGGCGGCGCGGCCGGTCGCGGGGAAGGGGATGCGCCGGCGCAGGTCGTCGGAGAAGCGGCCGTCGACCCGGATCGAAAAGGAGAGGCCCCCCGTCCCGTCGGCGCCGTGAAACTGGTTCACCGTGTCGAACCAGGCGCTGTGGCCCTCGACGTAGAGCTTCTCGCCCGACTCCGGATCGAGCATGTAGAAGGGCTTGTCGAAATTGGTCCGAAGCCAGATGAACTCGTGGCACAGATCGGCGCTGTCATGGTCGCGATGGGCGGGCACTGCGCGGCCGCTGTCGTCATAGATGATCAGCATCCGCCCCGTCGCCGCGAAGGGCAGGGTGGCGATGAACTCCATCAGCTCGGGGAATTCGGCCGCCGCGTCGCTCGGCTGCCACAGGTCGGTGTCGTCGAGGTCGTAATAGGCTTCGAGGCCGTGGCCGCGCGACGAATGGGCGAGGTAGACCATCCGCGGCCCCGGCCGGTCGGCCGAGCGGCCGTCGAGAAGGAAGGGACCGGTGTAGAATTGCAGGTCGCGGGCGCGCTCGATCCGCCGCTCCAGGCGGTCGCGCAGGCAGGCATCCAGCGCCCTCAGACGGGCGACGTCGATCAAGGAATCGAAATCCACATAGCTCGGATAGATCGGGCGATCCGTGGATGACGGAACCGCAACGTCCCTGCTTAGTTGTTTTATAAAATATTCGCCCATCTTTAACCCTGGTTAATGTCTTGGTTCTGTTAAATAATCACAGCAGCTCCACAAGCTGAACAACGAAAAAGCAGAACAAGTTCCCTCCATTCTGAGCGCCGTTCTGGCGAACAGTTATTGCTGCCTGGAAGAAAAATGAAAGTATATGTCAGTGGCCTCTACGGCGGAGGCAACCCGCAGCCCGGCGTGGGTATCGTCCGTTCCTTGCGCCAGGGCTATCCCAACGCCACGCTGGTCGGCGTCGAGTATAACAACCGCGTGTCCGGCATCCACTGGAAGGATTTGGACGACCTGTGGATCCAGCGGCCCTGGGACGAGCTCGACCTCGATTTATATGCCCGGCGCGTGCGCGAAATGCTCGACGGCGGCGCGCTCTGGATCTCGGGAAGCGACCTCGAGGCGATGTGGCTCGCCTCGGTCTTCCCCGACGGCCATCCAAATCTGCTGGCGCCGCCGGCCGCCGCTCTCAAGCGGATCGCCAAGCCCGCGGTCGAGGCCCATGAGGGGCTTCCCGTCAAGATCCCGCCCTTCGTCTCGAGCGATCTCTCCGACTGGGAGCTGCACGCTTTCTGCCGCGAGCATAATTGGCGGGTGTGGCTGAAGGGACCTTATTACGACGCGGCCCGGGTGCCCGGCTGGGACAGCTTCGTCGCCGCCCGCGCGGCTCTCACCAAGGTCTGGTCGACCGAGAAATTGTTCCTCCAGGCCCATGTCAGCGGCTATGAGGAATCGGTGATGCTCGCCGCTTATCGGGGCGAGCTTCTCGCCTGCGTCGCGATGCGCAAGCGCGACGTCACCGCCGAGGGCAAGACCTGGGCCGGCGACGTCGGACCGGTCGACCCCGTCTTCGAGAAGGAGCTCCGGCGGATCGTCCGCGAGCTGAACTGGACCGGCGGCGGCGAGCTCGAAATGGTCCGCGACCCGGCCGACCAATGCTGGCTGCTGGAGATGAACCCGCGCTTCCCCGCCTGGGTCCACGGCGCCACGATCGGCGGCCACAATCTCCCGGCCCTGCTGGTCCAGGGCGCGACCGGGATCCGGGCGCGGCCGGCGGAGGCCGAGGCGGTGGAGTTCACCCGGGTGGTGCTCGAAGTGCCGGTGCGGGCGGACTACCCGCTCCCGGCGCTGCCCGAGCCGTTCGCCGGAGCGGTCGGCCATTCGATGAAGCACCCGTCGGGCCTGACCTCGCTCGCCGAGCGGCTGCACAAGCAGGACGCCGAGCTGCTCGGCCTGGTCGGCGGCGACGCGGACGAGGCGGCCGACGGGCAGCCTGAAGTCCCGGACGTCTATCTCAGCGACATCGGAGCGATGGAGCTGGACACGCTCCAGACTCCGCAATTCCTGTTCTTCGAGAAGACCGCCGAGGGCCTGTTCAAGCGGGCCGCCGCCCGCGCCCACCGGCTCAGCACCAACGAGGTGCAGGTGGTGAGCGGCTATTCGATCAAGACCAACCCCGACGAGCGGCTGATCCGGCTGGCGCTGGAGAACGGCTTCTACGCCGAATGCATCAGCCTCGCCGAAGCGCAAAAGGCGATCGAGATCGGTTTCCGGGCCGACCAGGTGATTCTGAACGGCCCCGGCAAATGGTGGCCCGAGGGGATGATGCCGAAGGAGAGGATGCACGCCGTCTTCTGCGACAGCGTCGCCGACCTCGACCGCTGCGTCGCGGCGATCGAGGCGGGCGAGATGTCGTCGAAGCATGTCGGGATCCGGATCCGCACCCCCAACGTCACTTCCCGCTTCGGAATCCCGCTCGACAGCCCCGAGACCTTCGCCAGGCTCATCGAGTCGGTGGGCCGGCTTCCGGAGGACAGCGCCTTCGGAATCCATTTCCACATGGCCAGCTCGAACATCGGGGTCGCCCAATGGTGGCATCTCTTCGAATCAATGCTGAAATGGTGCCGCTCGATCGAGAGCCTCACCGGCCGAAGGATCGAGATACTCGACATGGGGGGCGGCTGGTTCCCCGACGATTGGCATTGCGACGACGAGAGCAAGTTCGGGCGCGCCGTCGAGACGGTGCGGGCCTTGCTTCCGGGCGCCCGCCAGATCGTCTCCGAGCCCGGCAAGGCCATGGCCCAGCCCTCGATGGCGCTCGCCATGCGGATCCTCGAGATCCAGGAGCATGAGGAGGATTATGTCGAGGCGGTGGTCGACGGATCGATCGCCGAATTGCCGATGTACGCCTTCCAGCCCCACCGGATCCTGCGCCAGTGCGGGAAGACCGGAGCCCTTCAGCCGCTCGGGCGCGGCAAGACCCATCTTATGGGCCGGCTCTGCATGGAGCATGACATCGTCGCCTCGAACGTCTCGCTGCCGGAAGGCACGAAGGCCGGCGACATGCTCATCTTCTGCGACGCCGGCGGTTACGACAGGAGCATGTCCTATGTATTTGGCCGAGGCTGAGGCACGGATCGACGTCCGGCCGGAGAGCGCCGACCCGGCGCCGCTCGCGAGCGACCGCTGGCAGCATTTCCCGCACAGCATTCTCTCCCACCACGGCGAGGCCTGCTGCGAGATTGCCCGCCAGTGGGTGGTCGCGATGGACTTCGCTCAGCTGAACGGCGCCGAGCCGACGAGCGGGCCGCGCTGGCTCCGCCAGAAATACAAATGGGGCCCCTCGCCCTGGCCGATGCACTGGTGCGAGGCGGTCAAGCGCAAGACGATCGACTGCGGCACCCACGCCGCGTTGGCGCTCGAGGCGTTCCGGGCGCGCGGCCTCACCGCCTTTCCGGCCCAGCTCGTCCAGCGCTACAGCGAGGAAGCGACCGAGCAATGGCGCGGCAAATGGGCCGGGGAGGACGTCTCCTGCCACTGGCTCGACGGCGAGCATATCTACCATGAGACCGTAGCCCTCCTCGTCGGCGAGGACGAGGTGAAGATCTGGGATTCCAGCGCCGGAAGCTGGGTCGGCCAGCGCCAGGACGGCGGCTACGGAAGCCTGACCGCGGTCCGCATCGTCGCCGAAGGCCAGTATGGCGGCGGCGACGGCCTCCGCTGGGGCGAGCGCCGGATCAAGCCCGGGGTGTGGGTCCAGATTTAGGGGGGCGTCTGGAGGCGGCGCTGCCGACTGGCCTAGGACATGGTCGTCCCTCGTCGCGAAGCCGGAGGCGCAGCGACCTTCAGATTTCAACGCAAAGACGCAAAGACGCAAAGACGCATTCGCTCTTCAGGCAGGTTGTTTAAAAGCTCGCAATCCGAGCATCAAACCCGTTGCGTGCGACGCCGTGGAGAGAATGCAAAAATGGCATGGCCTCCGGGTCAGCTGCGGATTCTTTGCGTCTTTGCGTCTTTGCGTTGAAAAAATGATTGGCCTGCGGCCGGCGAGATTTGCGCCTGATGCATCGGCGCAACCTCGATCAACACATACCGGTGCTCAGGCCGCCGGGATGCGGGCCCTCGCCTTCCGGCTCTGTACGCCGCCCCGCCTCACCCGCAATCGGGGTTGAAGACGTAGCCGGCGGCTCGGACGGTCTTCAGGCATTCGGGCTTGGCGGGGTCGCGTTCGATCTTTCGGCGGATCCGGGCGATTCGGGTGTCGATCGAGCGGTCGAAGGCTTCCATCTCCTTGTTGTGGGCGAGGTCGAGGAGCTGGTCGCGGCTGAGGACCCGGCGCGGATGCTCGGCGAAGCATTTCAACAGGTCGAACTCCATCGAGGTGATCGGGACCTCGGTTCCGTCCGCCTCGAAGAGCTTGCGGGAGTCGAGGTTGAGCCGGCATTTGCCCATCTGCACCTCGCTGCCCATCGTCGCCGGCGCCTCGCCGCCGCGGCTGGCGCGGCGAAGCACAGCCTTGACCCGGGCGAGGAGCTCTCTCGGGTTGAACGGCTTGGTGATGTAATCGTCGGCGCCGATCTCCAGGCCGACGATGCGGTCGACGTCGTCGCTCTTGGCGGTCAGCATGATGATTCCCGCGTCGCCGAGGCCGCGGATCTCGCGCGCCAGGGTGAGGCCGTCGTCGCCCGGCATGTTGATGTCGAGCAAAGCGAGGTCGATCGGCCGGGTCGCCATCAGCTCGCGGAGCGCGGCGCCGCCGTCGGCCTCGCTGACGGAGAGGCCGTTTCGCCTGAGATATTCGGCGACGGTGGAGCGGACATCCTCGTCGTCGTCGACGACCACGATATGGGCGGCAATATCGTTCATGCGTCTACTTTCGGCTGGAGGATCGAGGCGATCAGGCAGCGTACCCCGATCTTGGTGAAAGGCTTTTCGAGCACCGGGCGGCCGCAGCCGCGAAGGAAATCGTCCATGCTCGAGCCCAAAGTATCGCCGGTGACGAAGCCCATCCGGTCGATGAGGTGCGGCTTGGTCTCGGCGAGGCGGGCATGGAGGTCGGGTCCGCTGACCCCCGGCATCCGCAGATCGGACAGGATGAGGTCATATTCGTCGCGGTCGATCGCCATCAGCGCCTGGGCGCCGTCGCCCGCGACGGTCACCCCGTAACCCTCGCGCTCGAGCAGCTCGCGAAGAGTCTCGGCGACGTCGGGCTCGTCCTCGACGATCAGGGCCCTGCCGCCGGGAGTCGATTCCGCGGCCGTCTCGGCGGCGATCGGCACCGCCACCAGCCCCCCGTCCGCGGCCGCCGGAAGGGCGATACGAAAATGGGCGCCGCGGCGGCTCGGCTCGAGCGTGATCGTTCCGCCATGGGCCTCGACGAT
>DASVVM010000087.1:0-6804 GCA_036386555.1 Allosphingosinicella sp. | reverse complement strand
TCGACGCCGGCAAAGCCAAGAAAGTCGCCCTCGTCGCCGTCGCGCGAAAGCTCGTCATCATCTGCAACGCAATCGTCAGGGATCAACAGCCATGGCACGCTTGACCACAAAGACAGTCGCTGAACTCGTTTCAGGGTCCAGTCCCGCGCGTGCGACGCGCCTGTCGCGCCAGCGCTGGTCGGGCCAATCCTCCAACATCGTGCGAGCCCGATTTTGAGGGAAGGCACGAAGGCGCAAAGGGACAAGAAAGGTGCGCGCAGCGCTTCCGAACCAGCTGGTCCGACGCCAAGGCGTGGAAGGACACGCAAGGATGCCGTTGCGCGCTTCTTCTTACTTGTACCTTCGCGCCTTCGTGCCTTCCCTGGAATCCTGAAAGTCGAGGCGCCGGCGGAAGGCAAGGCCCGGCCGACCCAATCCCGCTTCTCCTTTCCTCCGCTGCCGAGCGGCTCGAAACTGGATGCTGAAACAAGTTCAGCATGACGGTAGGGGATAAGCGTGAGCGACCTTCCCATCCACGCCGTGATGCCGCAGCTGCTGGAGGCGCTCCACCGCACCCCCAACGCCGTGCTCGTTGCGCCGCCCGGGGCGGGCAAGACCACTGCCGTCGCTCCGGCCCTCCTCGCCGAGCGCTGGTGCACCGGCGAGATCCTGCTCCTCTCGCCGCGCCGCCTCGCCGCCCGGGCCGCGGCCGAGCGGATGGCCGAGCTGTCCGGGGAGCGGGTCGGAGAGACGATCGGCTATTCGACCCGGCTCGACTCCAGGCGGTCGGCGCGCACCCGCATCCTCGTCCTCACCGAAGGCATTTTCAGGAACCGGATCCAGGCCGACCCGGAGCTTGCCGGGGTCTCTGCGGTGCTGTTCGACGAAGTCCACGAACGAAGCCTCGACAGCGATTTCGGCCTTGCCCTCGCGCTCGATGCTCAGGGGGCGCTTCGGCCGGACCTTCGGCTCCTCGCCATGTCGGCGACTCTCGACGGCGAGCGCTTCGCGGCCCTGATGGGGGGCGCTCCGGCGATCGAGAGCGCGGGACGAAGCTTCGATATCGAGCTTCGCCATCTCGGCCGCTCCGCCGAGAAGAGGATCGAGGAGGACATGGCGGCGGCGATCCGGCGCGCTCTTGCCGAGGCCGAGGGCAGCCTGCTCGCCTTCCTGCCCGGAGTCGCCGAGATCGAACGCACCGCCGAGCGCCTGGAGGGACTTCCGGCCGGGATCGACCTCCACCGCCTCCACGGCAGCCTCGAGCCGGGCGCCCAGCGCTCGGCGATTGCCGCTGCGCCGCCCGGCCGGCGCAAGGTCGTCCTCGCCACCTCGATCGCCGAGACCAGCCTGACCCTGGACGGAGTCCGGATCGTCGTCGATTCCGGCCTCGCCCGCCGCCCCCGCTACGACCGCGGCGCCGGGATCACCCGGCTGGTGACCGAGCGCGCCAGCCGGGCCGCCGTCACCCAGCGCGCCGGGCGGGCGGGGCGGCAGGGGCCGGGGACGGTCTACCGCCTTTGGGAGGAGGCGGCGACGGCGAGCCTGCCCCGCTTCGATCCGCCGGAGATCATGGAAGCCGATCTCAGCGCGCTGCTGCTGGACTGCGCCCTTTGGGGGGTCGCCGACCCGCGCGAGCTCAACTGGCTCGATCCGCCCCCCGCCGCCGCCCTGGACGAGGCGCGCCGGAGGCTCCTCTCCCTCGGCGCGCTGGGCGAAGACGGCCGCCCGACCTCCCACGGCAAGGCCATCGCCGCTCTCCCCCTGCCCCCGCGTCTCGCCCACATGCTGGTCGAGACCCAGGCCCGAGGCTGGGGCCGGACGGGGGCGGAGGTGGCGGTGCTTCTGTCGGAGCGCGGGCTCGGCGGCAACGATGTCGACCTGGAGTCGAGACTGAGGCGCTGGCGGGGGGAGAAAGGACAGCGGGCGGAGGCGGCGAGGGGATTGGCGAAGAGGTGGGCGCAAATCACCCGTCATCCCGGCGAAAGCCGGGACCCCAGTCCGGACAGGCACAGCGGGCCTCCCCGAGGTCCCGGCTTTCGCCGGGATGACGAGAGCGTCGGCCCCTGCCTCGCCCTCGCTTTCCCGGACCGCCTCTCGAAGCGCCGCGATTCCTCCGGCGAGAACTGGATCAGCGCCGGCGGGCGGGGGTTCCGGCTCGACCCGCACTCGCCGCTGGCGCGCGAGACCTGGCTCGCGGTGGGCGAGGTGAGCGGCACCGCCGCCGGCGCACGGATCCTCTCCGCAGCCGCGATCGGGGAGGCGCAGGTCGAGGCCCTGTTCGGCGACCGGATCGAGAGCGGCGCGCGGGTAAGCTTCGATCCCGCCACCGGCGCCGTCCGCGCGCGGCAAGGCCGAAGGCTGGGCGCGATCACCCTCTCGGAGGGCCAGGACATGGCGGCGTCTCCGGACGAAGTCGCCGCCGCGCTGATGGACGGAGTCCGCCGCCACGGCCTCGATCTGCTCCCCTGGAGCGACTCCGCTTGTTCGCTGCGCCGGCGGGCGGCCTTTGCGCGCGCCCACGATCCGCAACTGGCGGACCTGTCCGACGAGGCTCTGCTCGCCTCGCTCGACGACTGGCTGCCTTTGCTCGCCGCCGGAAAGCGGCGCCTCGGCGACATCGATCCGGCGGCGCTTTCCGGAATGCTCGACTCGCGGCTCGGCTGGGAAGGCCGCAAGGCGGTCGACCGGCTCGCGCCTCACGCCTTCCAGACTCCGGCCGGAAGCAGCCATGCCATCGATTACCAAGCCGAGGCGGGCCCGACGGTGACGGTGCGGGTGCAGGCACTCTACGGCCTCTCGCAACACCCCGCCATCGGCGGCGGCCGGGTGCCGCTCGTCCTCAGCCTGACCTCGCCCGCCGCCCGGCCGATCCAGACGACCCGCGACCTCCCCGGCTTCTGGAGCGGAAGCTGGTCGGCGGTCGCCAAGGAGATGCGCGGCCGCTACCCGAAGCACCCCTGGCCCGACGACCCGGCGGCGGCGGCGGACCCGACTCTGAGGACGAAGAAGGCGTCGGCGCGTAATTCCCCTCCCTGAAAGGGAGGGGTCAGGGGTGGGTAGGCGAGCGGAGCGAGGCTTTTCGGGCTCGGAGTTTCGGCCGCCTTCGGCGGACCCATCCCCGGCCCCTCCCTTTCAGGGAGGGGAGGCCACTCACCCGGTTGATTAAACTGGAAAACCGGGGCACCAAGATCGGACAGAAGGAGCTCATCAAATGGCCGCGGCGCGGATCTTCCAGCGATCGAAAAACGCGATGCAATCCGGCAATGCGCGCACCGGCGAGTGGGTGCTCCAGTTCGAATCGCATCGCCCGCACGTGCCCGATCCGCTCACCGGCTGGTCGGGCGGCGGCGACACCCAGGCCCAGGTGACGATCGCCTTCCCGACTCTGGAGGCGGCCCAGGCCTATGCCGAGAAGAACGGGATCGCGGTCCATCTCGTCCCACCGGCGGAGCGCAAGCTCAAGCTCCAGGCCTATGCCGACAATTTCCGGTGACCGGGCGCTGAGCGCCGCTGCGGCCCTGCTCCTGCTGGGCGGGGCAGGCGCCGCATCGGCGAGCGGGACGATCGAGATCGATCCCAGGACCGAGGCTTTCGCAAGCCGCGCCGACTGCGAGCAGGCGCTCGAGCAGCGCCACTCGGCGGCGCGATCGCGCCTCGCCTCTTTATCCCCGGCGGAAAAGCGCGCCAACAAAGTGGGCAAGCTCGAGCGGAACGGCGACGACCAACTCTCCTATGCCGAGCGGGTCGCCCTCGGCGCCGGTGCGGCCGAGATCGACATGCCCGGCAGCCAGACCGAGCAGTTCACCTGCCGCGGAAGCACGCTGGAGCATCGCATCGACTACGGGACGGGCGGACGGTAGCTTTCCGTCATCCCGGCGAAAGCCGGGACCTCGGGGAGGCCCGCCGCGACTTCTTGTCCTGAGGTCCCGGCTTTCGCCGGGATGACGATCAACCGGTCAGCATCCCCGCCCCCAGAAGCAGCAACAGCTTCGAATCGACCGCCACCCCGGCTTCGCGCCGTCCGGCGACGAAGGCCGCCACCTCGTCCAGCTTGACCCGGTGCACCTCGATATCCTCGCCCGCGACCCCGCCGCCCGCGCCGACCCGGGTCAGTGCCTCGGCGCGAAGCAAGGTGAAGCCCTCCGACGACATTCCCGGAGAGCTGTAATAGCGTCCGAGATCGACTGCCCGTTCGGCCCGGTAGCCGGTCTCCTCCTCGAGCTCCCGAATCGCCGCGGCGGCCGCCGCCTCGCCTTCCTCCTCGTCTCCGACCAGCCCGGCGGGAAGCTCGAGGCAGCGGGCCGCGATCGGCACCCGATATTGCTCCACCAGCAGGACGTGCCCCTCGTCGACGGCGAGGATCACCGCCGCGCTGACTCCCCGCGTTCGGGAAACGAACTCCCATTTGCCGAGCCTCTTCGCCTCGATGAATCGGCCGCTCCAGACGACCTCCGGCGCCTCCGTCACAGCTCGATCAGCCGGTCCGGCAGTTCGTTGGGATTGTCGAGCGTCGGCGGAAGGCATTGGGCCAGCACCTCGCCGATCTTCCCGACCGCGAGCGCCATCCCTTCGCCGGGCCGGCCGGCTTTCACCCCGTCGACCAAAGCGGCCATCGCATCGCCCCAGACGTCCGGCTCGACTTGGCTGTGGATCGCCTCGTCCGCGACGATCTCCGCCCGATGCTCGAGCAGCGACAAATAGAGGAGGATCCCGGTGCGGCCCTTGGTCCGCTTCTCGGTTCCTGCCCGGAACAGCTCGACGGCGCGGCGGCGGACCCGGCGGGTCTTGGTGCTCGCCGGAGTCAGCGCCATGCGCAGCGGCATATAGGCCAAAGCGAAACGGACGATCAGGAAGACGACAGCCATCGCGACGACGAGCAGCAGCATCAGCAGCCGGAAGCTCAGGGCCGCGTTCCAGCCGAAGATCAGCGCGACCAGCCAGTCGATCCACGCCTGCGGCAGCAACGCTCCGATCGTGGGCACCAGCAGCATCGCAAGCACCGCATAATGAAGTCCGACGTCGTGATAGGCGTCGGAACGCGCAGCGACGATGGTGACGATCTCGCCGTCGCTGGAACGCTCCGCTTTGGCCACCGCCTCGGTGACGAGCGCATGATCCGCCTCGCTGAACCTCGGCATCACCATCCCCCCGAGGCTCCGCCGCCGCCGAACGAGCCGCCGCCGCCGCCGAAGCCGCCGCCGCCGCCGCCGAAACCTCCGAAGCCGCCGCCGCTCGAGCCTCCGCCCCAGCCGCCGCCGCCGAGCCCCGGTCCCCAGACCCAGACCCCGCCGCGGCGGCGATGGCGCCGGCCGCGCCGGCCGCCGCGAAGCATCGGCAGGATGAAGAAGAGGAAGACGACCCCCCAGAAGATGAGCGGGAAGATCGAGCCGCCATCGTCGTCGCCGCCGCTCTCGCGCTGCGCCTGCTGGGCGGCGATCGCCTTCTGCTCGGCCTGCTCGGGCGGCGCCCGGAGCTGCTCGATGATCGCGTCGGTGCCGGCATTGATCCCGCCGGGATAGTCGCCCCGCTTGAAGGCGGGCAGGATCTGCTGGGTGATGATCTGGTGCGAAAGCGCGTCGGTCATGATCGGCTCGAGACCGTAGCCGACGTCGATCCTCACCTTGCGCTCGTTGGGGGCGACGAGCAGGATCATCCCGTTATTCGCCCCCTTCTGGCCGATCCCCCAGGTCCGCCCGAGCTGGTAGCCGAAATCGGCGATGTCGTAGCCCTGCAGGCTCGGCACCGTCGCGACGACCAGCTGGCGGCTGCTCGCCGTCTCCACCGCCTCCAGCTTCTGCGTGAGCGCCGCCTCGTCCGCCGGCGGAATGATGTTTGCCGCATCGACGACCCTGCCCGTCAGCTTCGGGAAGTCCTGCGCCGCCGCGGGGGCGGCGACGAGGAGCAGAAGCAGAGGGAGAAGGCTCCGGATCACCGGCCGGGTCAGGCGCCGGTGTTCGTGTCGAAATTGACGTCCGGCGCCTGGTCGGCCCCCGGCGTCGTCGCCTGGAACGTCGCCATCGGCTTCGCACCGTAGATTACCTTGGCGCCGATCACGGCCGGGAAGGTGCGGATCGTCGTGTTATAATTCTGCACCGCGCTGTTGTAGTCGCGGATGGTGATGTTGATCCGGTTCTCGGTGCTTTCGAGCTGGCTCATCAAGGTCGCGAAATTGGCCTGGCTCTGGAGCTGCGGATAGGCCTCCTGCAGGCGCTGAAGCGACAAGGTGAGCTGGTTCTGCGCCTGGGCGAAATTGGCCAGGGCCTGCGGATCGGTGAGCTGGTCGCCGGTGACGGTGATCCGGGTCGCATTGGCCCGTGCCTCGGTGACCCGGGTCAGGATCCGTTCCTCCGACGCCGCGGCGCCCTTGACCGTACCGACCAGGTTGGGGATCAGGCTGGCGCGGCGCTGATAGGCGGCCTGGACATCGGCCCATTTGGCCTTCGCCCCCTCCTCGGCGGTCGGAATCGAGTTCACTCCGCAGCCGGAAAGCGAAACCGCCGCCACCGGCACCAGGAAGGCGGTCATCAGAGAAGTGCGCTTCATTTGGGGAGCCCTCGTTCGTCTGTCCGGCTAGGACGTAGGGATTTCGCTCCGCCCCCGCAACGGGTAGCCGACTTTCACTTTAAATTCAGGCTGGATCGCCTATATGGGTCGTGCCGGGTTCGCCCGGCTATGGTGATAAATTGCAGCGTGCAATAGACGCAGCGGACCCGGGGGCGGTACCCGGCGGCTCCACCAGGTGGGCCGAGCCAATCGGGGCGACACGCATGAAGCGTGCCGCCCCTGCGGCTCAGCTGATGGGGCCGAACTAGGATCGACGTGTGT
>DASVVM010000086.1:0-41078 GCA_036386555.1 Allosphingosinicella sp. | reverse complement strand
GCCTCCGCGACAAAGGCCGACCCCACAAACAGGCCCTCGTCGCCTGCGCTCGAAAGCTCCTCATCTTCGTCAACACCGTCCTCGCCAGAGGCTCCGCCTGGCAAAAACAAACCGCAATCAGCTAATGGTTGCTGAACTTGTGCACCGCAATTGCCGCGCCGGCGACGAGCGCGGCCGCAAGGCCGGCAAGCAGGAAGGCTGGGATCGGCACGTCGATCCGATAGGCGAACTGGCCGAGCCACCGCTCCGCGACCTTGCGCAAGGCCAGCTCCCTGGTCCGGCGCTCGACCGTAAAGGCGGCCGTGGCGATCAGGCCGAGGCACCAGATGATGACGGCTTTGGCCGAGCAGAGGCTGAGCAGCGCCGCCTCGACCCGCTCCCGGGCGTAGAGCGCCTGGAGCGAATCGTCGAGAAAGGCGCGGTCGACGGCGTGGCCCGGAACGCGTCGGCTCCATTACGAGCGCAAGCGGAGCAAGCCGGCGCGGGAGCGTCAAGGGCCGCGATTGCCGGAATTGAGCACGTGTGGGATATAGTGTATCATTCGAGCCGCCTGCTTATCCCGGGCTGGAGATCGCCGTGTTCTTACGATCCGTGATACTGACCGCAGCCTTGCTGTCCGCCTCCTGCGCATCGCCGCAACCGGAAGCTCATGAGCCGGCTCCGAAGCAGGATCCGCCCGCCGCTGCCCCGGCCGAAGAGCCGGAGCCCGCGAACGTCACGGCCGGACAGACCGAATTCGGGGTCGATCTCTACCGCCAGCTGGGAGCAAAGCCCGGCAATCTCTTCCTGTCTCCCGCCAGCATCTCGATGGCGCTGGGTATGGTCTATGCCGGTGCCGAGGACGAGACGGCCGCCGAGATGGAGCGGGCGCTCCGCTATCCGCAAGGAGCCGTGCACCACGGAATGGCCGACCTCCTCCACAGGCTGCCCATCGCCGAGGAGGGGCGCCGGCTCAGCATCGCCAACGCCTTGTGGGTCCAGCAGAGCTTTCCGCTGAAGCCTTCCTTCGTCGAGACGGTTCGGCTCCATTATGGCGGCGGCGCCCGGCAGGTCGATTTCGTCGGAGCGCCGGTGGAGGCGATTGCGGCCGTCAATCGCTGGGCGGAAGAGCAGACCGCCGGCCGGATCAAGGGCATCCTGCAACGCGAGAATATCAACGACCGGACCCGCGTGGTCCTGACCAACGCGATCTATTTCAAGGCCGACTGGCTGCTCCCGTTCCAGGCCGCACAAACCCGGCCCCGGCCGTTCAAGCTGGGCGGCGGCGGTTCGATTTCCGTGCCGATGATGCGTCAGCGAAGCATGTTCAGGCTTCTCGAAGCTCCGTCCTTCGAGGCCGTCGAGATGCCCTACAAGGGCGAGGAGCTCTCGATGCTGATCTTCCTCCCCCGGGAGACGAGCAGCCTCAGGCAGTTCGAGCAGGCCCTGGAAGGGCAGGCGCTGCGCGATTGGGCCGAGCAGCTGAGGTCGAGCGAGCGCCGCGATCTCGAGCTCGTCGTCCCAAAGCTCGAGCTGGAGACCCGCGCCTCGCTCGTGCCGCAGCTCCAGGCGCTCGGCATGAGACGCGCCTTCACCCAGATGGCTCAGCTGGGTGGAATGTCGGAAGGCCGACTCTATCTGAGCGACGTCCTCCATCAGACCTATCTGCGCGTCGACGAGAAAGGGACGGAGGCCGCCGCCGTCACCGCCGGCCTCGCCGAAATCGTGAGCGTGCCGCGCCCCTTCCACGTCGACCGCCCTTTCTTCTTCGTCATCCGCGACAACAGGTCGGGTACTTTGCTCTTCCTGGGGCGGATCGAACGGCCGACGCCGCCGAAGGCGTGAGGCGCAAGCCTGGAGCGCCTGCGGCCTCGGCGCGTTTTCCGGGGATGAGACCGCTTCTCCTGGCCCTGCTGGCCCTCGCCGCCTGCCAGCCCAAAGCGGAGCCGGCCCCGGCTCCGGCCCCGTCTTCCGGCGAAGTCGCCGAGGCCGCGCCCGTGACGGAGCCGGTCCCTCAGGCGCTGCCGAGGCACTGGACCGGAGTGTTCACGATGGTCGAGGCGAACGGAGTCAACGCCGGCCCGCGGCAGTTCCAGCTCAGGCTCGGGCTTGAGGCGCCAAATCACTTCCGGGCCATCAGAGGCTGCTACACGCAGCAGGGCTTCCTCGAACCTCGGGGCGGAGTCTGGGCCGTTCGCCAGCGCGGCGGAATCCAGGTCGATGAGCAATGCCTGGCCCGGCAGGTCGGTCTTGGGAGGGGCTCGCCCGAGGGCTTGTTCCAGCACCGCGAGATTGCGCTTTCGCCACCCGGCGGCGAGCTCTGGATCGCCGAGGGAGACGCGCGCTGGACGTACCTCCCGAACCCGTCCGCCCCGCCTCTTCCGACGCCTCCGCCGCCGCCGCCCGTCCCGGGACAGGGCCCCGGCTCGTCGGGAGGCGGCATCAGCGACTCCAATCTCGGCGCCGCCGAGGCGCTCTACCGCCATCAGATCGGGAATAATGCTTCGGGCGGCCAGCGCAATGTCGCCTTGCTATGCCTGGGGGCCGGCCCCAAGCCGGACCGGTTGTCCGACCCGCCGGCCAGGCTGCTCGCCCGCTTCGGTGGCCACAAGCCGCCCGTAAAGGGCGTCTCGCACTGCCGATGGAACGACATCCACTGGGCCGACCGCTCGACCGGCGCCCACGCCGTCGTCCATTATGTGACGAACCTGTCCTGCGTCTCGGCCGCCCGCTGCACCGCGCGGGGCGGCTATCTCGAAGGCAATCTCAGCGCCTCGGGCAATCGCTACGAGCTGGAGCTCAGGAATGGCCGCTGGCAGGTCACGGCCGACACGATGGAATGGATATCCTGATCGCCGACGCCGCCACCATGGGCTGGAGCGCCGGCCTCTGAGCCGATCAGCCCCGCTCCTGGTCGGCTCGGGTGACGCCTTCGCCGTCCAGGTTTATGGCGACGAATTCCCAGTTGACGATGCTGGAGAGCACCTTCCCGGCGAAGCCGCCGCGGTCGTTGCGATAGTCGATGTAATAAGCATGCTCCCACACGTCCAAGGTCAGCAGCGGCTTCATCCCTTCGTGGGCCACCGGGCTGTCCGCGTCGTGGAGCGACGTGACGCTCAGCCGGTCGCGGTCGAGGACCAGCCACGCCCAGCCGTTGGAGAAGTGGCCGGTGGCTTCCGCTCTCAGCCGCTCGAGCAGGGCGTCGGTCGAGCCGAACTCTTCGTCGATCCTGGCGGCGAGACGGCCTGTGGGACGCTGCCCGGACGGCGACGCCAGGCACTGCCAGAAGAAGCTGTGGTTCCACAGCTGGGCGGACTGGTTGAACAGCTTGCCGTCGCGCCGCTCGGCCGCGGCCCTGATCACGTCGCTGAGGCGCCGGCCTTCCAGATCCGATCCGGCCACCAGCTTGTTGGTCCCGTCGACATAGGCCTGATGGTGCTTGCCGTGATGATAGTCGAGCGTCTCCGCGGACATCACATCGCCGAGCGCATCCTTGGGATAGGGAAGGGGCGGGAGCACGAATGTCATCGCAATTGCCTTTCGGTTTTCCACGGTTCCTGACCGCGCGGGGTGACGCTCACCGCCTCGAGAACTGCTTGGCCGCGCCGCACGCCAGGCTGTCGGCCCGCTCGTTCTCCGGATGCCCGGCATGGCCCTTGACCCAGCGCCAGTCGACCTTGTGGGGCGCCGCGGCGTCGAGAAGCTCCTGCCACAACTCCGCGTTCTTGACCGGCTTCCTGTCCGCCGTCTTCCAGCCGTTGCGGCGCCAGCCGTGGATCCATTTGGTGATTCCGTCGCGCACGTAGATGCTGTCGGTGTAGAGCGCGACCTCGCAGGGCCTTTTCAGCGCCTCCAGCGCGCGGATCGCGGCGAGAAGCTCCATCCGGTTGTTGGTGGTCAGGGGCTCGCCGCCGCTGATCTCCTTCTCATGCGGGCCCGAGCGGATGACGGCGCCCCAGCCGCCGGGGCCGGGATTGCCCTTGCATGCGCCGTCGGTGAAGATTTCGACCTGAACCAGGGTCAAGCGGCTTCGAGCCCGCGGGGCAATTTGAACACCATCCGCTCGATGACGCCTTCGCCCTCGATCTCGGTGATCTCGTAACGGGTGGCGAGGAAGTCGACCACCTCGCGCACCAGGGTCTCCGGGGCGGAGGCGCCGGCGGTGATCCCGAGCGTCGCCACGCCCTCGAGCCAGCCGAGCTCGATCTCGTCGGCCCGCCCGATCAGCCGCGCCCTCGTGCCTTCGCGCTCGGCGACCTCGACGAGGCGGACCGAGTTGGAGCTCTTGGGCGACCCGATGACCAGCATCGCCTCGCAGGCGCGGGCGATGTCCTTGACCGCCGACTGCCGGTTCGACGTGGCGTAGCAGATGTCCTCGCCCTTGGGCCCGCGGATGCCGGGGAAGCGGCGCTCGAGCGTCGCTACGATCTCGGCCGTGTCGTCGACCGAGAGGGTGGTCTGGGTGAGGTAGGCGAGGCTGTCGGGCTCGGCCGGCTCCACGCTGGAGGCGTCCCCGACGCTCTCGATCAGGGTCATCCGGCCTTCGGGCACCTGGCCGAAGGTCCCGATCACCTCGGGATGGCCGGCATGGCCGATGAAGAGGATGTGGCGGCCGTTCTCGACCAGCCGCTCCGCCTGGCGATGCACCTTGGAGACGAGGGGGCAGGTCGCGTCGAGGAACTCCAGGCCGCGTTCCTCGGCCTTGGCGGGGACGGCCTTGGGCACTCCGTGGGCCGAGAAGACGACCGGAACCCCGTCCGGCACCTGGTCCAGCTCCGGGACGAAGATGGCGCCCTTGGCCTTGAGGCTGTCGACGACATACTTGTTGTGGACGATTTCGTGGCGGACGTAGACCGGCGCTCCGTAACGCTCCAGCGCAAGCTCGACGATCCGGATCGCGCGGTCGACTCCGGCGCAGAAGCCGCGCGGGGCGGCGATCAGCAGGGTGAGGGGGGGCTTGGCGGCCATGTGAAGTCGCTCTACTGGATCGCTTGCTTAGACGGAACCCGGTTCCTATGATCCGCGGGTCCCGTCCAAAGGTGAGGATTTCCCCCCTGTGTTCAAGTCCAAGGCCGCCCTGGCCGCTCTGATTCCCCTAGGCCTCGCGGCCTGCTCCACGCCCAACGGCCAGATCACCGACACCGGCATCACCGCCACCCGCTCGGCCTGCCCGGCGGTGGCGATCCCCGCCTCGACCGGCGACATCACCCTGTTCAACCCGGCGAACAGCCGCGACGCCAGCGCGATCGACCTGGTCGCCAACATCACCAACCTGCGCTCGACCTGCGACGAGAGCGGCGACAATATCGTCACGCGGCTGACCTTCGACGTCCACGCCCAGCGCCGCGACGGCCGCGGAGCGCGCCAGGTGGTGCTTCCCTATTTCGTGGTCGCGGTCCAGGGCGGGACCCAGGTCCAGTCCAAGAGCGTCAGCCGGGTCGGCCTGAGCTTCGCCGACGGGGCGCTTCGCGCCAGCGGCCGGGGCTCTGCGACCGGCTCGGTGACCCGCGCCGCGGTGACTCTCCCCGCCGACGTCACCGCCCAGATCACCCGCCGCCGCAAGCCCGGGGACCCGTCCGCGGCGATCGACCCGATGGCCGACCCCGCGGTCCGCGAGGCCGTCCGCCGGGCGACGTTCGAGATGCTGGTCGGCTTCCAGCTCACCGAGGAGCAGCTCGCCTACAACGCGACCCGGTAGCTCGCCGTCATCCCGGCGAAAGCCGGGACCTCGGGGGGACCCGCCGAGACCTCTTGTCTCGAGGTCCCGGCTTTTGCCGGGATGACGGGTGAAACCAAACAGTGCGTTGACTTGGTGACGGCGACTGTCCACAGCGCCCCTGCCGCCGGTGCAAGCCGGGGTGCGCGCGGGAGAGTGTGGAGGGTCGCGAGATCCGAAGCCGCCGAAGGAGCAACCGCCCCGGAATCTCTCAGGCACAAGGGACCGCGCGCGCAAAGGCACTCTGGAAAGCGTCCTTCCTCGCCCTTCGGGCATCGGTGGGACCACCGAAGGGGTAAGCGGAACCTTAGGGCGCCGCGAAAGCTCTCAGGTCCAGTGACAGAGGGGGTTGTTTGCGACGGTGTCCGGTCTCGGGCGTTGGAGCAGCGCCCTGGAGACTGGACCCGATGAGCGACTCAGCCGAACTCACTCTCCCCCTCGACGCCTGGCACCGCTCGCGCGGCGCGCGGATGGTCTCGTTCGCCGGCTATTCGATGCCGATCCAGTATGAAGGCATCATCGCCGAGCATCGCTGGACCCGGGAATCGGCGGGTCTGTTCGACGTCAGCCACATGGGGCAGCTGATCGTCGCCGGCGCCGAGGCCCAGAAGGGGCTGGAGAGCGTTCTCCCGGCCGACCTCGCCATCCTGAAGGAGGGCCGGCTGCGCTACTCGCTGCTCCTCAACGACGAGGGCGGAATCGTCGACGATCTCATGGCTACCCGCCGGGGCGACCATTTCTACGTCGTGGTCAACGGCGCCACCAAGGAGGGCGACATCGCCTATCTGCAGGAACGGCTCCCGCGCGGAGTCGTCCTCGACCATATGAAGGAACAGGCCCTTCTGGCGCTCCAGGGCCCCAAAGCGGTCGAAGTCCTCGCCCGGCTGGCCCCCGGGGTCGAGCAGCTCGGCTTCATGACCGGCGGCGCCTTTACGCTGGACGGCGGTCCAGCCTGGATCAGCCGCTCCGGCTATACGGGCGAGGACGGCTTCGAGATCTCGATTCCCGCCGGGCGCGCCACAGCCGTCGCCGATCTCCTCGCGGCACAGGACGAAGTGAAGCCGATCGGCCTTGGAGCGCGCGATTCGCTTCGGCTCGAGGCGGGTCTTCCGCTCTACGGCCACGACCTCGACACCGATACCACCCCGATCGAGGCGGATCTCGGCTTCGCAATCTCCAAGCGCCGCCGCGCCGAGGGCGGATTCGCCGGCTGGCACCGGATCATCCGCGAGGTCGAGGAAGGCCCCGTCCGCCGCCGCGTCGGCCTTGCCGTCGAGGGCCGGCAGCCGGTGCGCGAAGGCGCGGCCGTGGTCGATTCCGACGGCGACGAGGTCGGCAAGGTGACCAGCGGCGGCTTCTCGCCGATGCTGGAGGCGCCGATCGCCATGGCCTACGTCCCGGCCGCCTCTGCCGAGGCCGGCTCCGATATCCGCCTCGTCCAGCGCGGCAAGGTCTTCCAGGCGAAGGTCGTCCCGACGCCCTTCGTCCCCCATCGCTACCACCGCAAGGGAGCCGCTTGATGAGCGTCTATTATACCGAGGAGCATGAGTGGATCCGGGTCGAGGGCGACCAGGCGACGGTCGGGATCACCGACTTCGCCCAGGGCCAGCTCGGCGACATCGTCTTCGTCGAGCTGCCCGAGGCGGGCCGGCAGGTGGTGAAGGGCGGCGAGGCGGCGGTGGTCGAATCGGTCAAGGCCGCGTCCGACGTCTATGCGCCGGTCGACGGCGAGATCACCGAGCCCAATCCGGCGCTCGGCGACGATCCGTCCCTGGTCAATTCCGATCCGGAAGGCGAAGGCTGGTTCTTCCGGCTGCGCCTCGCCGATGCCTCCCAGCTCGACGGGCTGATGGACGCCGACGCCTACAAGGCGTTCACGGACAGCCAGTGAGCCTCAACCCCTCCTCCCAATGGTCGCCGACAGATTATGCGACCAACGCCGCTTTCGTCCCGGCGCTCGGCGCCGCGGCGCTCGAGCTCCTCGCGCCGCAGCCGGGCGAGCTGATCCTCGACCTCGGCTGCGGCGACGGGGTGTTGACCCGCAAGATCATGGATGCGGGCGCCCGGGTGATCGGGCTCGACGCTTCGGAGGCGATGGTGGAGGCGGCCCGAGCGCGCGGGGTGGACGCCTTCGTCGCCGACGCGCAGGCGCTCGATCTGGATGGACAGTCGAGCCGTTTCGGCCAGTTCGACGCGGCTTTCTCCAACGCGGCACTGCACTGGATGCTCGATCCGGACGCGGTGGCCTCCGGAGTCTTCTCGGTGCTGAAGCCGGGCGGCCGGTTCGCCGGCGAGATGGGCGGCGAGGGCAATATCGCGACCCTTCGCAACGGCATCAGGGCCGAGCTGGGCGACCGCGGCTACCAGGTGCCGGGGGAGGATCCGCAATGGTATCCAGGCGTCGAGGAGTTCGTCCGGCTCTACGCCTGCGCGGGCTTCACCGGAGTCCAGGCCAGCCTGATCCGGCGGCCGACGCCGCTGCCTGCGGGAGTCGCGGCCTGGGTGAAAACGTTTCGCGCGGGCTGGCTCGAAGTGGCGGGGGTTCCGGAATCCGCACGCGACGATGTCGCGGCTGCCGTCGAGGCCCGGCTTCAGCCGAAGCTCCAGCAGCCCGACGGCAGCTGGGTCGCCGATTACGTGCGCCTTCGGTTCGCGATGAGGAAGCCGGAGGAATGAGCGGAGTGATCCTGGTCCTCCCCGCCGCGAAGCGGTGGGGAAGGACGAGAAAAGGAATTTGAACTGATGCGTTATCTTCCCCTCGCAGAGGCCGATCGGCACGAGATGCTTCGCGCCGTAGGCGCCTCTTCGATCGACGAGTTGTTCGTCGACGTGCCGGAGGCCGCCCGGCTCCGCGACAAGATCGAGGGCCTGCCGGATCATCTCGGCGAGATGGCGGTCGAGCGCGAGCTCGCCCGGCTTTCCCGCAAGAATCTCGTCGCCGGCGACGTGCCCTTCTTCCTCGGCTGCGGGGCGTACAAGCACCATATCCCCGCCTCGGTCGACCATCTCATCCAGCGCGGCGAGTTCCTGACCAGCTACACGCCTTATCAGCCGGAGATCGCCCAGGGCACGCTTCAGGCGCTGTTCGAGTTCCAGACCCAGGTCGCCCGGCTCTACGGCTGCGACGTCGCCAACGCCTCGATGTACGACGGCTCGACCGCCTGCTGGGAGGCGATCGGAATGGCCCGGCGGATCACCCGGCGCGGCAAGGCGATCCTCTCGTCCGGCCTTCACCCGCATTACGTCTCGGTGGCGAAGACGATGGCGCGCTTCACCGGTGACGCGCTGGTGACGCGCTTCCCCGAGCTCGGTCCGGAGCCGGACACGGCCGGCCTGATCGAGGCGATCGATGGCGAGACGAGCTGCGTCGTCGTCCAATATCCCGATATCCTCGGACGTATCGGCGACCTCTCGGCGCTCGCTGAGCGGGCCCATGAGAAAGGCGCCTTGCTGGTCGCGGTGGTGACCGAGCCGGTGGCGCTTGGGCTGATCCGCCCGCCGGGCGAGATGGGCGCCGACATCGTCGTCGGCGAGGGCCAGTCGATCGGGGTGGGGCTCAACTTCGGCGGACCCTATGTCGGCCTGTTCGCCACCCGGGACAAATATGTGCGGCAGATGCCGGGACGCCTGGCCGGCGAGACGGTCGATGCGGAAGGGAAGCGCGGCTTCGTCCTCACCCTCTCCACCCGGGAGCAGCATATAAGGCGCGAGAAGGCGACGTCGAACATCTGCACCAATTCCGGCCTGTGCGCGCTCGCTTTCTCGGTTCACATGACCCTGCTCGGCGAGACGGGGCTTCGGCGGCTGGCGCAGGTCAACCACGCGCGGGCGTCGGCGGCTGCGGACCGGCTGTCGCAGGTGGCTGGGATAGAGCTCGTCAACGGCGCATTCTTCAATGAGTTCACGCTGCGCCTTCCGACCGAGGCGCGGCCGGTGGTCCGGACGATGGCCGAGCGGGGCGTGCTCGGCGGGGTGTCGCTGGGGCGCCTCTATCCCGGAGTGGAAGCGCTGGAGCGGGGGCTGGTCGTGGCGGTGACCGAGACGTCGACCGCCGAAGATGTCGAAGCGCTCGCTGCGGCGCTGGAGGAGGCGCTGGCATGAGCATGAACCGCGAAGGACGCCCGACCCGGCCCGAGGCCGCCGAAGGCGCTGCCCCGACCTGGACCGGCAACCGCGCCCTCATGCTCGAGGAGCCGCTGATCTTCGAGCTCGGCGAGGAGAAGGGCTGCGGGGTCGACATCGAACCGGTGGGAAGCGGGTCCGCGGACCGCCTCGGCGGGCTCGAGCGCAACCGCCCTATCGGGCTTCCCGGCCTGTCCGAGCCGCAAGCCGTCCGCCATTACACCCGGCTCAGCCGGCAGAATTATGCGATCGACCTCGGGCTCTTTCCGCTCGGATCGTGCACGATGAAGCACAATCCGAGGCTGTGCGAGAAGGTGGCCCGAATGCCGGGCTTCGCCGACATCCACCCGCTCCAGCCGGTCGACACGGTGCAGGGCGCGCTCGAGCTGATCGCCCGGCTCGGCGGCTGGCTGGTCGAGCTCACCGGCATGCACAGCGTGGCGATGAGCCCCAAGGCCGGCGCCCATGGCGAGCTCTGCGGCCTGCTCGCCATCCGCGCCGCGCTCGAGGCCCGGGGCGACGCCCGTGAGGTCATCCTGGTGCCCGAGAGCGCCCACGGCACCAATCCGGCGACGGCGGCCTTCGTCGGCTACCGGGTGGAGAGCATCCCGGCGACCGACCGGGGACGGGTCGATTTCGAGGCGCTCAAGGCGCGGCTCGGGCCGGACGTGGCGGCGGTGATGATCACCAACCCCAATACCTGCGGCCTGTTCGAGCCGGAGATGACCGAGATCAGCCGGGCCGTCCACGCGGCGGGCGGCCTCGTCTATTGCGACGGCGCCAATTTCAACGCGATCGTCGGCCGCGTCAGGCCCGGCGACCTCGGCATCGACGCCATGCACATCAACCTCCACAAGACCTTCTCGACGCCCCATGGCGGCGGCGGGCCGGGCTCCGGGCCCGTGGTCTTCTCCGAGGCGCTGACTCCTTTCGCGCCGCTGCCGTTCGTCGAGAAGCAGGGCGATCATTTCGCGCTGGTGGAGGAGGAGAATGCCGGCGAGCATCACGGCTCGAGCTTCGGACGGATGGTCGCCTTCCACGGCCAGATGGGCATGTTCACCCGGGCGCTCGCCTACATCATGAGCCACGGCGCCGACGGCCTGAGGCAGGTGTCCGAGGATGCCGTCCTCAACGCCAACTACATCCTTCGCCGTCTCGACGATTTGCTCGACGCTCCGTTCGGCCAGAGCGGGCCGTGCATGCACGAGGCCCTGTTCAGCGACAAAGGCTTCGCCGGCGGCCTCACCACGCTCGATCTCGCCAAGGGCCTGATCGACGAGGGCTTCCATCCGATGACCATGTATTTCCCGCTGGTCGTCCACGGGGCGATGCTGATCGAGCCGACCGAGACCGAATCGAAGGCGGCGCTCGACCAGTTCATCGGCGCGATCCGGTCGGTGGCGGAGCGGGCGAAGGCGGGCGACCAGAGTCTCAAGGCGGCGCCGGTCCACGCGCCGCGCCGGCGGCTCGACGAAACCGCGGCGGCGCGCAAGCCGGTGCTGGTATGGAAGGATCCGCCAAGGGCGGAAGCGGCGGAATAAGGTCGAATCCCCAATTCCTCCCCCGGATTTTCCGGGGGAGGGGGACCGCACGAAGTGCGGTGGAGGGGTTCTTCCGGTGGCCGAAAAAGGACCCCTCCACCAGGTTTCGCCTGGTCCCCCTCCCCGCGAAATCGCGGGGAGGAATTTAGAAAGTTGCACCCGTTCCGGCACCGTTCTAATCCGGCGCCATGACGACGTCGGCGGGGCGGCTCGATAATTTCACCGACGCGGCCTTCGCGTTCGCCGTCAGCCTGCTCGTCATCGGCGGGGCGGGGGCGCCGTCGGACTTCAACGCGCTGGTCCGGGCGCTCGGCGACATCCCCGCCTTCGCCTTCGGCTTCGCGGTCGTGGTCATGTTCTGGTACGCCCATGTGCGCTGGCGCCGGCTGCGCGGCGAAGGCGAGTTGCGCTCGCTGTGCCTGACCCTTCTGCTCGTCTTCCTGGTCCTGATCTACATCCAGCCCCTGCGGGCGATGGCGGCGGCGACCGCGATATTCTTCACCGGGCAGGGCGGCGGCTTTCGAGGCAATGTGGCCGATCTCTTCGCCGTTTACGGAACCGGCTTCGTGCTGATGTCGGCGACCCTCGCCGCCTTGTTCGCGGACGCGCGCCGGAACCCGGACCTGAGTCGCGCCGAGCGTGCCCAGGCCAAGGGAGAGGTCGGGATCTGGACGATCCTCGCGGTGACCGGTCTGGTCTCGGTCCTGCTGTCGCTGACCCGGTTCGGGCCCTTCGCCGCTTTCACCTACTCGACCCTGCCGCTCACGATCGGCCTTTTCTCGAAGCGGTACGACTGGACCGGCGGGGCGGAGGAGGCGCCGGCCTAGATAATGGGCCGGGGCGTATCCTCCGTTTCAGCGGGCGCAGCGGGATCGGCGGCCGCTTCCGCCGGGGCCGTCTCCCAGCTTTCATAGGCCATGGGCTCATGCTCCTGCTCGGTCTCCGAGCCGCTGAACCTCCGGCGCGCCCAAGCGCCGAGACCGGCGACGAGGGCGAGGATCAGGACGAAGAACTTCTTGCCGAAGGCGAGGATGATTCCGATCAGGCCGGCCTTCTTCGCCACCGCCACTCCGGCGCCGGCGGCCACCAGACCGGCGAGGCCGTATTCCGCTTCCTTGTCGGTTCCCGGCTTGTAGTCGGCATAGCGGCTGCCGGTTTGGAACTCCGCTGCGCCCGCAAATTTCGCTGCCGCCTGTCGTGTCTCCCCGAGCTTCGACATGCCGGTGATCATGTTGAGGCTGAGAACCCCTTTGCGGCCGAGCAGCCGGACATCGTAGCTCAGCGTGTTTTCGGTCTGGCCTTCGAACTGCACGTTGCGCGCCCAGACCAGCGAATGGCTGCGTGGATCGTAGGTCGGCGCCTGGGCCCAGCCAACCAGATGCTGGGCGGGATAACCCTGCCGGGTCCGCTCCTCATTGGCCGCCTCGATGCCCTCCTTCATCTCTTTCACCAGTGAATCGTAATCGATCGACGCCGCGTCCTTGTCGGTGACGTAGCCGACCGGGTCGTAAGTGATGACGGCACCCCAGACGTCGTCGAGAAAGGTCTTGCCGGCCGGGAACACCAGGCCGAGCACGCCCTCGGCCGTCTCGGGAGGATTGCCCCAGCCTTCGACGAGCACTCGCCGCGCTTCATCGGCCGGGAGATAATAATAATCCTTGCCGAGATGAAGGACCGCCGACGCCTGCGGCACGGCCACGTCACCGCTCGCGGGATGAAGCGAGTCGAGGATCGCGATGAGTTCCCGCTCACGAGCCTTTTGGTCCGCAGCGGGGGCCTGACCCAGCGTCGGTACGGCGATGCAAAGGCCGGCGAGCGCCAGCACCAGCTTCAATATCTGATTCATCCCCCGATTCCCCCTTTCGTCCCCACCGTCAAGTTGCACGGTCAAACCGCGTCAGGCAAAGGAAATATATGAAGCGCTCCGCCCCTGCCACCGAGCGCAACCGCGAGCCGATCGGGGCCGTGCTCCGCGAGGTGCTTCCGGAACGCGGGACCGTGCTCGAGGTAGCAAGCGGCACCGGCGAGCATGCCGTCTATTTCGCCGGGCTCTTCCCGAACCTTGTCTGGCAGCCGACGGATCCCGAAGCGGCAGCGCTGGACTCCATCCGGACGTGGCGGGCCCAGGAGGGCCCGGCCAATCTGCTCGAGCCGCTTCCGCTGGATGCCGCGGCCGGGGTCTGGCCGGTCGGTTCCGCCGATGCGATCCTGTGCGTCAACATGGTCCATATCAGCCCCTGGGCGGCGACGGAGGGGCTGATGCGCGGCGCCGGGCGGCTGCTGGGCGCCGATGCGCCGCTGATACTCTACGGCCCTTATCGCAGGGCGGGCGTACCGACCGCGCCGAGCAACGAAGCCTTCGACGAGTCGCTGAAGGCGAGGAATTCGCAATGGGGGCTTCGCGATCTCGAAGCGGTCGAGGCCGAGGCGGCGAAGCATGGCCTGCGATTGGAGCGGGTGGTCGAGATGCCGGCGAACAATTTGACCCTGGTGTTTCGAGCCTGACCCCCGTCATCCCGGCGCAAGCCGGGGCCTCAGGACGAGAAGTCTCGGCGGGTCTCCCCGAGGTCCCGGCTTTCGCCGGGATGACGGCTTAGCGCGGATTGAACCTCGGCAGATTCGCCTGCTCCGGCTTGTCGCTGTCGCGGACCCGGGTGACCCCGTCGCCGTCGCCGACCTCCTGCTTCACCTCGTCGCGGCTGCCGATGTCGCGCTGGAGGTTGCCGCCCTCGGTCCCGCCGAAGGAAGGGGCGTCCTCCATCGTCTCGAGGATGTCGCTGTCGTCGGTGCGGCGGGCGGTCTCGGCGCGGTCCGCCCGGCGGTCGTTGCGGTCGTTGCGGTCGGTCATCAGAATCTCCTTCTCGTCGGAATCAATGCCGGGCGGAAGGCGCGGTTCCGAACAGCCGGACGAGGAGGAGCGTCCAGGCAGCGCCGAACGCCCAGCCGCCGACGACGTCGGTGGGCCAGTGCACTTGCAGGACGAGCCTGCAAATGCCGGTGACGAGGGCGATCGTCAGCGCCAGCGCGACGGCCGGCAGCCGGAGCCGCGGACTGGCCGCGAGGAGAGCGATGGCGAGCGAGCCGGCCATCGCATTGGCCGAATGGCCGCTGGGGAAGGCGAGATTGTGCACCGCCACCTCGTGGCCGAGCGGATCGGGCCGGGCGCGATCGAAAATATTCTTCATCCCCTCGAGGAGGAGGCGTTCCGAGACGACGATGACGAGCAGCAGGACGGCCTGCCGGCGTTGGCCTCGGACCAGCAGCCAGGCCGCGACGAGCGCAGCCGCCGCGAGCACGGTGACGACGTCGCCGAGATGGGTGAGGAGACGGGCGGCGGGCACCAGGGAGGGCTCGGCGAAAGCCGCGAGGACGGCCGGATCGATCCCGGTATGCGGCCCGCCGAGCAGCAGGGCGGCGACGACGAGAAGGGCGAGAAACCCGACCGCCAGCGGAAAAATGAGCCTCGCCATCGTCGCATCCCTGCCCGGTGCCGGTGGCGTCTGTCCAGTCCGTGCAAAAGATGCGCCGGATCGATTCGGAGCCGAAATTGATTCATGTTAGTCCATGCGAATCCCGGGGAGCGGCGCATGGAATCGAACGAGAGATATTATGCCCGTCGGGCGGTCGAGGAGTTGCGAGCCGTCGAGCGCGCGGTGACTCCCGAGGCGAGAGCCCGGCGGCTGGCGCTGGCCGAGGCCTTTCAGCACAAGGCGCTGTCGCTCGGCGCTCAATCGGCGATGGCGGAATCAGTTTCGGCTTAGCGGCGGAGCCGTTCCCCTTCGTCACCCTGAACTTGTTTCAGGGTCCAGGGTCGAGGCGGCACCGAGCCTGGCGCCATTTGCGAAGGCCAGGTCTCGCCCAGACCTGGATGCTGAAACGAGTTCAGCATGACGGATTAGATCGACCCCGAGCCTAAAGCTGCCTCAATATGACCGGATCGGTGATCTGGTCGTCGTCGGCGAGAAGCAGGGCCTTGGAGATGACGATCGACAAGGTCTTGTCGCCGTCGAACGGAATCCAGATCCGCCCCTCCCACTCGGCCGGCCTCGGCACGATGCAGATATGCCTCTCGCCGCGGAAGCAGGCGCCGGAGCCGAGGTGGATCCGGTAGAGGTGGCGCCGGCCCTCGACCATCAGATGGCGGTCGTCGAGCGACAGCCGGTCGGCGATCTTCAGGCGGGGGACGATCCGCTCCAGCATGGCGCGGCGGCGCTTGCCCGATTCCTCGAGCTCGGCGGTGTTGATCCGGACCCAATAATCCGCCGCATAATTTCCCCATTGGCTGGGATGCGCTGCCTCGCCGCCGCGGTCGAGCCAGTTGGGATCGGCGGCGATCGAGGCGACCGAAGTGAACAGGTCCGCGTGGCGCATCACTTCCGAAAACACCAGAGCCGGGATGTCGGCCAGAGCCACCGCCGGGCCCCGCGCGGGTCCGCGGGCGCTGTCGCCGCCGCCGGCCACCGGGTGGAACTGGATCCGGTCGGTGGCGACATGGACATAGGCGCAGCTCTCGGTGACCTCCGGATCGTCGCCGCCGGCGCCCTCGACCCAATAATCGGCGACGAGGCCGTGCGCCGGGATGCTGAGGTGCCAGGGATCGTCATTGGGCGCGTCGACCCACATGCGATGGGTGACCCGCCAGCCGTTCAGGCGGGCGAGCACCATCGCCTGATGCTGCTTCAGGATATGGGCCGCCCAGCGGTTGGTGTAGGTGCCGGTGGCGCGCTCGGCGTCGGTCAGAGCGTAGATTTCGCGCCACGCCTGGGCGAAGGGCTGGACCAACTCGAGCGCCTCCAGCCGGTCCCGCCAGCCCTCGACCGCCCCGACCTCCGCCTCTATCGGGTGCCACAGCCGGATCGCGGTTCCGTCGAGCGGGACCGGCCTTCCGGCGACGTCAAGCATCGCCTCGCCGGCGGGGTCGGGCAAAGCCGCGACGGCGCTACCGTCCTCGCGCTCGATCCACCAGATCAGCCGCCGCGCCAGGGTTCGGACGAGCGGGTTATCGAGATAGCGCTCGCGCCATTCGGCCGCCGGCCAGCGCCGGTCCTCGAGATAGAGACGCTGGAGGCGGACGAGCAGGGTCCCGAGATCCGCTTCGATCTCCTTCGCGGACTCGCGCACCGCCTTCAAGGCGTCCTTCTCGGCCTTCATCGCGGCCGAGGGCGATTTGAGCGGCTTGCCCGCTTCCGACAGCCAGGAGACCGACACGTCGCGGGCGCCGTCGACCCGGATCACCGCCTCGCCCCCGCCGAGGGGCAGGTGGAGCTCGCCGTTCCGGTCGAGATCGTGGCCGGGCACGGTAAGCTCGTCGAGCGCGCTTCGGCTGAGCCCGGCGGCCGCGGCCGCCTGGTTGAGCTTCTCGTCGATCCTGGCCCGGATCTTGGGGTAGCGGGTCCGGGCGAGGATCCGCGCCAGATAGGGCACCCCCGCGCCGTCCCGCATCGCGGCCATGACCCAGAGGCAGGCATTGCCGATCTTTTCGGCGCGGATGCCCTGGCCCGGGACGGTGACATAGCATTTCTTCAGCGCATATTCGGCGAGCAGCGGGCCCAGCGTCGCCGGATCGAGGTCGGCGGAGAGATAGAGGAGGGCGCGGACATTGTGCTCGCCGCCGCTCTGGCCGATCCAGCCCTGCGGCGTAGGGCTGTCGAGCAGCGCCCTCAGCATCGCCAGGCGCTCCTCGAGCGGGATCCCGGCGAGCAGGGCGCGGCCCTCGGCCAGCCACTTGGCGGTCGGCGCGGTCTTCGAGGCGACCGCTCCGTTATGCCGGCCCAGCTTGCGCATCGGCTCGGGCCAGGCCCTGACGAAAGGCGCCAGGGCCGTAAGGCGCTGATGAAGCTCCCGGCCGAACATGGCGACGGGCTCGGCCCCGAGGCTCCAGCCGTTTCGCTCGACATCGAACTCGAATGGCAGCCCCGACTCTCGGGCGAGGAGCTTGGCGGCGGCGACCCGGGCCGCCCGGTCGGAGTCGGGAAGAGCGTCGATGCGGTCGGCCAGCGCTGCAAGCCCGGCGAGGAAGTCGAGATGGGCGGGATCGTAGAGACGGGCTTCGAACAGGGCGTCGAAATGAGCCGCGAAAGCGAGCTGGCCGGAATAAGAGCCGAGGGCGAAGCGCGGCAGTGCGATCGGAGCGAGGCCCGGGTCCGGCGGCGAAGCCGGCACCCCGCCCCGCCCGCCGGCCGTGACCGGCACCGAGGCGCGCGGGCCCGCGGGGAGATCGCGAAGCAGGTCCTCGATCTCCGCCCCCCATTTGGACCGATAATGATTCAGCCCTCGCTTCATCAGAGTGCGAAGCGCCTGGATCGTCTTGCCCCCGGGGTGCGCCCGAGCCGTATCCAGCAGGAAAGTCAGGATCCGGCGATGGTAGAGCGTGCCGTATTCGGGAAGGATCGCGCACAGGCGGGCCGCGTCGCAGTCGGGGTCGTCGAGCACCAGCTTGCGGACGGTCAAAGCTTCAAGGATGTTCTCGATGCCCCGCACCTGCTGCTGCCTGACCAGGGCATCCAGCCAATAATGGCCGTCGTGGCGTACGAGCAGGCCCCAATTGTCGACCCCGTAGCGGTCGAAATGGGTGAGGATGTCGAGCAGGACGTGGAGGCTTCGCCCGCGATCCTCGGGAGACTGGTCGATCAGAGCCCTGAGCGTCCGATGCTTCTCGGCATCGCGCGGCGAATAGGACGACATGAGGGGATTCTGGTCGAGCGCTGCCTCGATCGCGGCCCAGAGCAGCTCGCCGGCATCGGCTCGAATGCGCGACCGCGCCTCGTCGCGCTGAACCGTCGTCGTTCCGGCCGGGCGCGGAGCGGGAGTCTTCGCGCCCGTCAGCGCTCGGACCAGCCGGTCGAACACAGGTTCAGCCGCCCTGGAGCGGAGTGATCAGGAGGAAGGTCGCTTCGCCGGTCCGGTCGAGGTCGATCTCGTCGTCGAGGCTCTCGGCCTGGCGGTCGTCGAGGAGGATGAAATAGCGGCCGAGGGCGAAGCCGCGCTCGGCTTGGTCGACCAGGGCATCGATATCGGCGCCGTTCCGCCCCGCGGCCCGAAGGAAGATCGAGCCGAAGCCATAGGCGCCGCGTTCGCCGTTAAGCGCGCTTTCCGCCGGACCGGGGGAGACGATTCCGTCGCCCTGGCGCTCGACCTCCAGCTCGACCCGGGCCCGAATGAGCTCGCGGACGCTGGCTTTGGCCCGCGGAAATCGAATCTCGCCGGCCGGATGGACTTGCCCCAGATGCTCGTCGAACAGGATGAATGCCATTTTCCGACCCCCGATTCCGACGGGCATATTCGAGGCCCGTTTTAAATTCGTCAATCGGGTCAACGGGTATGGCGTTCGGGGGGAGCCGCGCGGCCGCGGCGATGGTGAGCCCTGCTGGATTCGAACCAGCGACCTACTGATTAAAAGTCAGTTGCTCTACCGACTGAGCTAAGGGCCCCGACCGCCTTTCCCCTAGGAGCGGGCCGGTACGCGGTCAACCGCGTCCGAGCCGTGTCATTGCCGGGCCCATCTGCATTTTGGCGTTGCTTGAGCCAAGGCTTCGTCTAATTCTCGGACCGGCGCGCCGTGGTCGGCGTTCGGGAGGCTATAATCGCGGAGCAGGGGCAGGATGCGGCGGGCGCCGCCGACGGGTTGGCGGCGGCGCACGAGGCGCTGAAGGCCGACACGTCGATCCAGTTCAGCCTGCAGCCGGCGCCTCCGCCGCCCGAGACTCCGAAATGGCTTCGGCACACCTTCGAGTGGCTCAGCGATTTGTTCAGGCCGGTCGGGCGGTTCTTCCAGTGGATCGGAAGCTTCATGCCCGACGCGCCTTATGCCCGGATCCTCCTGTGGACGGTCCTGGCCGCCGCCGCGCTGGGCTTTGCGATCCTGATCTACCGGCGGCTGAGCGAGGGCGAATGGCGGCTGTGGCGCCGGCGCGCTGCGGCAGGGGTTGCGGTGGAGGCCGAGGAAGAGGCCTGGGCGCCCGAGGCCGCGCCGGCGCGGTCGTGGCTGCGCGAGGCCGACGCCTTGGCGGCGCAGGGCCGTTACGCCGAGGCCGTGCATCATCTCCTCTTCCGCTCGATCGAGGATATCGCCCGCCGCCGGCCCAGGCTCGTGCGGCCGGCCCTGACCAGCCGCGAGCTCGCCGCTGCGGAAGCGCTTCCGCCGCCGGCGAGAAGCCTGTTCGCCCGGATCGCCGGGCTGGTCGAGCGCAGCCTGTTCGGCGGCCGGCCGGTCGAGGCCGCGGACTGGACGTCGGCCCGGACCGCTTATGCGGACCTGGTCCTTCCCGGAACCTGGCGCGGATGAGCGACCTCGCCATCTCGGGCCGCGACCGTGCCGTAGCGACGTTCCGGCCGGCGACGATCGTCCTGATCGTGGCGATCGGGGTCGTCGCTTTCGCCGCGATGCTGGTGCTGGGCGCCTACGCGCCCGACCTGCGCTCGGGCCGAAACGGCGGAACCCACGCCTTGTCCAATGCGGCGACCGGCTTCGCCGGGGTGGTCCAGCTGGCCAGGGCGACCGGACGCAACCCGCTGATCCTGCGCAACGCCGGCTCCCTCGATACCGAGGATCTGGTCGTCCTCACCCCGGAAAGCGGGTTCACGGACATGAGCTCCATCCTGGCGGCCCGAGCGACCAGGCCGACCTTGATCGTCCTTCCGAAGTGGCGCACGGCGCCGGACCCCCGCCGCACGGGCTGGGTAAGGTCGCAAGGCCTGAGGCCGATCTGGGACCCCGAGCGGGTCCTCGCTCCGGCCCATGCGCTGAGCGTTCAGCGCCATCGCGGCGGAGGCGCTCCGCTGCGCACGGTTCCACCGCATGCGCCCGAGGCGATGCGCTTCACGGCGCCCGGTCCGCTCCAGACGGTCGGCGGTCCGGGCCTGAAACCGGTCGTGACGGACCCGGCGGGCCGAGCGGTCCTCGCCCAGCTCGGCGACCGGCCGTTGTACCTGCTCGCCGATCCCGATCTCCTCTCCAATCGGGGCATGGCGGACCGGCGCCAGGCGGCGGCGGCGCTGGCGATGCTCGATTTCCTCAATTCCACCGACGCCGGGTCGGTCACGTTCGACGTGACCCTGAATGGGCTCGGCCAGACCCGGAGCCCGTTGAGGCTGATGTTCGATCCGCCCTTCCTCGCGGTGACGCTGGCGCTCGCGGCCGCCCTGCTGCTGGCGGGGCTGCAGGCCGTCTCGCGCTTCGGCCCGCCGCGACGGCCGGAGCGGGTGATCGCGTTCGGCAAGGCCGCCCTGATCGACAATGCCGCAGCCCTCGTCCGCCAGGCGCGCCGGGAGGCGGGGCTGGGCGGCCGCTACGCCGAGATGATAAGGGACAAGGCGGTGATCGTGTTCGGAGTTCCGGCCCGGCTTCGCGACAACGCCGTCATCGAATATCTCGACAGGCTCGACGGGCGCGCCAGCTTCTCCGCCCTCGCCTCGGCGGCGGCCGGGGCCCGAAGCCGCGAAGAATTGCTCGCAGCCGCACAGGCGCTGCATCGATGGCAAGGGGAGAAAAAAGTGTGAGCGCAGAAGAGGTACAGGCGCTGGCGGCGACGATACGCGGCGAGGTTGCCAAGGCGGTGGTCGGCCAGGAGGCGACGGTCGACCTGATGCTCGTCGCCTTGTTCGCGGGCGGCCATATCCTGCTCGAAGGGCCGCCCGGAACGGCCAAGACTCTGATCGCCCACAGCTTCGCCCGCGCCGTCGGGCTCGAGTTCGGCCGGATCCAGTTCACGCCCGATCTGATGCCCGGCGACATCATCGGCGCCAATTTGTTCAACTTCCAGACTTCGACCTTCACCCTGACCCGGGGGCCGGTGTTCACGGAGCTTCTCCTCGCCGACGAGATCAACCGGACCCCGCCCAAGACCCAGGCCGCGCTGCTCGAGGCGATGCAGGAGCGCACCGTCACCATCGACGGCGAGAGCCTGCCGCTGAGCGAGCGCTTCATGGTGGTCGCGACCCAGAACCCGATCGAGCAGCAGGGCGTCTATCCGCTGCCCGAGGCGCAGCTCGACCGCTTCCTGTTCAAGCAGACGGTCAACTATCCGACCGCCGAGGAGGAAAGGCGGATCATCGCCACCCACGGCGCCAGGCAGTCGGCGATGGAGCCTGGGCAATGGGGAGTCGAGCGCAAGGCGGATTCCGCGACGATCGGCGCCGCGCTGGCCGCGGTGGGGGAGGTCAAGCTGGTCGATGAGGTGATCGACTATATCTCCGCCTTGATCCGGGGGACGCGCGACGTCGCCGACCTCGAGACCGGCGCAAGCCCTCGAGCCGGAGCGATGCTCGCCGGCGCCGCCCGCGCCCGCGCCGCAATCGACGGCCGCGACTTCGTCATTCCCGACGACGTCAAGATCCTCGCGCCGGCGCTTTTGCGCCACCGCCTGATCCTTTCGCCCGCGGCGGAGATCAACGGCCGGGTGGTCGAGGACGTGGTGACCGACATCATCGAGACGATCGAGGCGCCGCGTTGATCTATCCCACGCGTCTGGCGGTGCTGGCGGCGGCCGGGGGGATATTGTTCACCCTGGTGGTCGCCGCGGCCATGCCCGAACGCTGGTATGCCGGCCTCGCCTGGCCGGTCGCGGTGCTGCTCCTGACCGCGGCGGACTCACTCACCGCAGCCCGTTACGGCGAAGCGAAGCTCGAAGCGCCGGGCGCCGCCTATGTCGGAGCCACCGTCGAGGCGATCGTGACCATTACCCTTCGCGGCCGCGTCTTGCCGGCCGAGGCCGAGCTGGCGGTGGAGACGAACGCGCTGATCGGCGTCGAGGATGACGGCCGGCTCCTGGTCGCGCTCGAGGAGGGCAGGGGAGCGGCGGTGCTTCCGCTGACGATGGCGCGGCGCGGCACCGGCCGGATCGAGCAGCTCTGGCTGCGCTGGCGCGGGCCGCTGGGCTTCGCCTGGCACCAGCGGCGGATCGGTCTCGATTCGAATATTCTCATCCTGCCCGACATCCGGCCCGTCCGGGAGCATGGCGCCCAGGTCTTCCAGCGCCACGCGCTCCAGGGGCTGATCGCCCAGATCAACCGCGGCGACGGCACCGATTTCGACGCGCTCGTCGAATATCGCTCCGGAATGGACCGGCGAGCGATCGACTGGAAGCAATCCGCGCGGCACCGAAAGCTCCACGCCAAGGAATTCCGGAGCGAGCGCAACAACCAGATCGTGTTCGCGATCGACGGCGGACGGCAGATGTCCGAGCCGGTGGCCGGGCTGCCGCGCGTCGACCGGGCGGTCTCGGCGATGCTTCTCACCGGCTGGGTCGCCCTGAAGCTCGGCGACCGGGTCGCTCTTCACGCCTTCGATTCGAGGCCTCGGATCGCCAGCGGGCTGATCTCCGGATCGGCCGCCTTTCCCGAGCTCCAGCGCCTCGCCGCGAGCATCGATTACAGCGGGGAGGAGACCAATTACACCTTCGCCCTGACGACGCTCGCCACCCGCCTCACCCGGCGCTCGATGATCGTGCTGTTCACCGAGTTCACGGACCTGACCTCGGCCGATTTCATGGTCCGGGCGGCCAAGCGGATGGTCGAGACCCACCTCCTGCTCGTCGTCGTGCTTCGCGACGAGGAGCTCGAGTCGATCGCCGAGGCAATGCCCAGCCGTCCCGCCGACGTCACCCGGGCGGTCACCGCCGCCGCCCTGATCCGCGACCGCCGGCTGGCCCTCACCCGGCTCCAGCATCTCGGGGTTCACGTCATCGAGAGCGAATATGACCGGGTGGGCGAGCGGCTCGTCGCCGGCTATGTCGATCTCAAGCGGAGGAACCTGCTGTGAGCGCCCCCGCCTCCGCGATCGTCGAGACGCGCAACGTGGTGGTCAACGCCAGCCGTTTCCGGGCCGCGCACGAGGCGGATTGGGAGAGGCTCGATCTACTGGTGAAGCGGATTGAGAAGCGCTCGATCCGCGCCCTGTCCGACGACGACCTGCTCGCCCTGCCGCTGCTCTACCGGACCACCCTGTCCTCGCTCGCCGTCGCCCGCGACACGTCGCTCGACCGGAGCCTGATCACCTATCTCGAGCAACTCACCACCCGGGCCTATTTCCAGATCTACGGAGTCCAGACGTCGGTCTGGCGTCAGCTCGGCCATTTCTTCGCCCGAGGCTGGCCCGAGTCGGTCCGGGGCCTCTGGCGCGAGACTTTGGTCTGCGTCTTTCTCGACATTGCCGCTGCCGTCGTCGCCTACATTCTGGTGACCAGCGACCCAAGCTGGTTCTACAGCATCATTCCGGACAGCCTGGCCGGTGGGCGCGACCCGTCGGCCAGTGCCGAGGCGCTTCGCCGGACGCTCTACGATCGCCAGAACGACATGCTTGCGACCTTCGCCACCTATCTCTTCACGCACAACAGCCAAGTCGCCATCTTCGCCTTTGCGCTCGGCTTTGCCTTCGCCGTCCCGACGATCCTGCTAATCCTCTACAACGGCCTGATGCTGGGCGCTTTCTTCGCGGTCTTCGCGGCGAAAGGGCTGGCCTTCAACCTCGGCGGCTGGCTCGCGATCCACGGCACGACAGAATTGTTCGCGATCTACATCGCCGGCGGCGCCGGCCTGCGGATGGGGACGGCGATCGCCTTTCCGGGGCGGGACAGCCGCATAGACTCCGCGGTCCGGGCCGGCCGCTCGACGGCGCTCGCCATGGGCGGAGCCGTGTTGATGCTGGCGGTGGCGGGGCTGCTGGAGGGCATCGGCCGCCAGACCGTGGTCGACGACTTTTCCCGCTATTCGATCGGAGGCGCGATGCTGGCCGGCTGGCTGACCTATTTCTACATGCCTCGAAAGGCACCCGATGCGCCCGCCGCTCCGCAATAGCGACGGCGGCTCCGCCTCGATGCGGCGCAGCTTCGTCACTCCCGAGGGCGTCGACCTCCAGCTCGAGCTCGGCACGGCCGGCAACCGGGCGGCGGCCTTCCTCCTCGACGCGGTGATGATCCTCCTCGTCCTCATCGTCATGACCATCGTCCTCCTGTTCACCGGCATCACGGCGAAATCGGAAGTCCTGATCATTCTCTGGCTGCTCGGCTTCTTCATCCTTCGCAACGGCTGGTTCTCCTTGTTCGAAATGGGGGGGCGCGGGGCGACTCCGGGCAAGAGGCTGATGGGCCTTCGGGTCGTCGCCCGGGACGGCGCCCGGCTCACCGGCGGAGCGGTCATCGCCCGCAACGCGATGCGCGAGATCGAGGTCTTCCTCCCTTTGTCCTTCCTCTTCCAGCAGACGGCGGCAGGCACCGCCGACGCCCTGCTCGTGATCTTCGCCCTGGTGTGGAGCGGAATCTTCCTGTTCTTCCCTCTCTTCAACCGGGACAGGCTCCGGATCGGCGACCTCATCGCCGGGACCTGGGTCGTCCGGACCGTCGGAGCGCGTCTCGGCGCCGACCTGGTCCACGGGGTGGAGCGGCCTGGCCGGACCTTCAGCGAATCCGCGCTGAACCTCTACGGGGTCTATGAGCTTCAGACTCTCGAGGACGTCCTTCGCGCCGGAAGCGAGGATGCGATCGTCAGCGTCGCCCGGGCCATACGCGACAAGGCCGGGATCGACGAATGGGGGAACGACCGCGAGTTCCTCTCCGATTATTACGCGGCGCTCTGCGCCCGGCTGGAGGGCGGCCTGCTGGTCGGCCGGAGGCGGGAGAACAAGTTCGAGGAAGCGCTCAACCGGCGATGACGTCCTCCCGGCGAAAGGCGGGTCCTCAGGACGAGAAGTCCCGGCGGGTCTCCCCGAGGTCCCGGCTTTCGCCGGGATGAAGGGTCAGGGATAGACCGCTTCGACGAAATACAGCCCCTGCGGCGGGGCGTTGAGGCCGAGCGCGGCCCGGTCCTTCGCCTCCAGCGCCGCCCGCAGATCCGCCGCCGTCCATTTCCCCCGGCCGACCAGCTGGAGGCACCCCACCATCGAGCGCACCTGGTGATGGAGGAAGGACCTGGCCGCCGCCTCGATCAGGATGACCTGCCCCTCGCGCCGGACCTCGAGCCGGTCGAGAGTCTTGACCGGGCTTTCGGACTGGCAATGGGCGGAGCGGAAGGTGGTGAAATCATGGAGCCCGACCAGGCTTCGCGCCGCCGCGTTCATGGCCTCGGAGTCGAGCGCCGCGGCCACCTGCCAGGCGCGCCCCGCCTCGAGCGCCAGCGGCGCCCGCCGGTTGACGATGCGGTAGAGATAGCGTCGACCGACGCAGCTGAAGCGGGCGTGCCAATCGTCCGCTACCGCCTGCGCGCCAAGGATCGCGACCGGAAGCGGACGAAGCCGCGCGTTCAGGCCCTCGGCGAGCCGGAACGGCGTGATCGGCCGCTCGAGGTCGACATGTGCGGCCATCGCCAGCGCATGGACTCCCGCGTCGGTCCGTCCCGCGGCGTGCAGGGTCGCGCTCTCCCCGGTGATCGCTTCCGCCGCCTCCTCTATGGCCTGCTGTACCGAGGGACCGTGCGCCTGGCGCTGCCAGCCCATGAACGGCCCGCCATCATATTCCACGGTCAGCCGAAAGCGGGTCACCCGAGCTTCGCCCCAGGGGGGATCGGGAAACCGCGCAGCAATTCGGCGCCGCTCATCGGGGCCCTGCCGGAACGCTGGATCGAGGTCGGGACGATTCCGCCCTCGCCGCAGGCGATGGTCAGCCATTCGTCGAGCACCGTGCCGGGCTCGCCGGCGACCTGGACCGGGTCGGCGGCGAGCAGCTTGAGCCGCTCCCCGGCATATTCGAACCAGGCCCCGGGTACCGGGTTGAACGCCCTTATCCGCCGGTCGACGTCGAGCGCGTGAAGGCTGAAATCGAGCCGCGCTTCCTCCTTCCTGATCTTGGGCGCGTAGGTCGCCTTGGAATCGTCCTGGGCCCTGGGCCCGATCCGATCGAGCTGGCCCAGTACCTCGACCATCCACTCGGCGCCGAGCGCTGCAAGTTCCCCGGTCAGCTCGCCCGCGGTCTTTCGGCCGATCGGAATGCCCATCACGGCCAGCATCGGCCCGGTGTCGAGCCCTTCCTCCATTCTCATGATGGTCACCCCGGTCGTGCGGTCGCCGGCGAGGATGGCGCGCTGGATCGGAGCGGCGCCGCGCCAGCGGGGAAGGAGCGAGGCATGGACGTTGAGGCAGGAGCGGCGTGGCGCGTCGAGGATCGCCCGGGGCAGGATCAGCCCGTAGGCGGCGACCACGGCGACGTCGAGGTCGAGCGACGCGAAGTCGGCCTGGGCGCCCGGGCCCTTGAGGGAGGTCGGAGTGCGCACCTCTATTTCCAGCGCTTCGGCGCGCTGCTGGACGGGGGAGGGGCGAAGCGCCTTTCCGCGCCCGGCCGGACGCGGCGGCTGGGAATAGACCGCGACGACCTCGTGACCCGCGGCGACGAGCGCGTCGAGCGTCGGCACGGCGAATTCCGGAGTTCCCATGAAGGCGATGCGCATGAGGCTGCCTTAGAACGGATTGCCGCGCGGTAGAAATCCCCTCCCTGGAAGGGAGGGGCCAGGGGGGGGTAGGCGAGCGCAGCGAGACTTCCTGCGGAGTCGGAATTTCGGCCGCCTTCGGCGGACCCACCCCCCAGCCCCTCCCTTGCAGGGAGGGGGGTTTGAACCCGCCACGCGACCTCGCTACCTACCCCTCCATGGCCTCTTCCGAGATCGACGCGCTTACCCAGGCGCTCGCCCGACTGCCCGGGCTGGGGCCGCGCTCGGCGCGCCGCGCCGTGCTTCACCTGATGAAGAAGCGCGATACGGCCTTGACGCCGCTGCTCAGGGCGCTTGAGCGGGTGAACGAGAATCTCTCCGTCTGCTCGGCCTGCTTCAACGTCGACACCGCCGATCCCTGCAGCGTCTGCACCGATCCCCGGCGCGACGACCGGCTGCTCTGCGTGGTGGAGGAGGTGTCCGACCTGTGGGCGCTCGACCGATCCCGGCTCTTCCCGGGCCGGTTCCACGTCCTCGGCGGACGCCTTTCCGCGCTCGAAGGCGTTCGTCCCGAAGACCTCAGCATCGATAAATTGCTCGGCCGGGTCGCCAAGGGCGGGATCGACGAGGTCGTCCTGGCGATGAACGCGACCCTCGAGGGCCAGACCACCGCCCATTATCTCGCTGAACGCCTCGAAAGCTTCCCGATCCGCCTCACCCAGCTCGCCCACGGCCTGCCGGTGGGGGGCGAGCTCGACTATCTCGACGAAGGCACTCTGGCCCAGGCGCTGAGGGCGAGGCGGCCGGTGTCGTAGATCGTCACGCCGGCGAAAGCCGGGACCTCGGGGAGACCCGCCGAGACTTCTCGTCCTGAGGTCCCGGTTCGCCGGGATGACGAGAGAGGTAACGGACGGGAAACAAACAACTTTTTTTCTTCGGTCCAGGCAACCAACATAGATCAGGTTCGTTTAGCCTGCTCGTCGGGTTGTTCACGGTCCCCGCGGCCAGCGAGTTCAACGCAAGAGAGTTTGATGCGCGCTCTGATAATCGAGCCACAGATTTTTACATCCTTCATGATCGAGGATGCGCTCAGGGACGCCGGCTTCACGTCGATCGAGATGGCGACGACGGAGGAAGAGGCCGTGGCCCTGGCGGAAGCCGATCCGCCGGACCTCGTCACCGCCGCGGTCGAGCTTCACCACGGCAGCGGGATCCGCGCCGTCGAGCGGATCCGCGCCAAGCTGAAGGTCCCCGTGCTGTTCATCACCCAGCAGATCGGCCGGGTCCGGGCCCGCGACCCGAAAGCGCCGGTCGTGAAGAAGCCCTTCGCCGCCGCCCATCTGCCCCCCGCCATCGCCGCGGCCCAGGCGATCGGCTGAGGGCGTCGCGCAGAACCCGTCATCCCGGCGAAAGCCGGGACCTCGGGTCATCTGGCAGAGCCTTTTCCTCAACGAGGTCCCGGCTTCCGCCGGGACGACGGTCGAAGTTTCCACCCAGGCCGGGACCCCGGCTCTTCGCCGGGGCGACGCGATCACCGGTAGCTCACCACCTCATATTCGATCCCGTCCGGATCGAGGAAATAGAAGCGGCGCCCCGGCTCGTAATCGCCGTGGGAGAAGGGGGTAAGGCCGGCGGCGATCAACCGGGCCTCGGTCTCGTCCAGATCGTCGACTTCGAGGGCGACGTGGTTGAACGGACGGCCCTTGATGAACTGATCCTCGGTGTAGACGGTGTCGCGAGCGGTGTAGAGCGCGACATAATGATCGCTCGTCCCGACGTGGACCGTCCGCCCCCCGGCCATCGAAGGGCCCTGCCAGCGTATGTGCCAGCCGAAAACCGACTGAAGCAGCTGCGCGGTCCGGTCCGGGTCGCGGACGGTCAGATTGACATGCTCGATCCTGGCCAGCGCCATTTTCATTCTCCTCGCTCTTTCAGCCCCTTCGATTTGCGAGTCGTACGACCTCAAGCTAAGTTGAGGTCAAGCTTCAAATTCGAAGGGCATTCTTGCATGGCGTATCCCCCTCTGCTCACCATCGGCGAGCTCGGCCGACGGACCGGCCTTTCGGTCTCGGCGATCCGCTTCTACGAAGCCCGCGGGCTGGTCGCGGCGATCCGCACCGGCGGCAATCAAAGGCGCTTCATGCGCTCCGACATCCGCCGGCTGTCCTTCGCCCTGATCGCCCAGCGCTGCGGCCTCACCCTCGGCGAGATCGAGAGGGAAATGGCCGGTCTTCCGAACGGCCGGGCGCCCAACAAGTCGGACTGGCAGGCGATCAGCGAACGCCTCCGCGCGACCCTCGACGCGCGGATCGCCCTGCTCGAGCGGACCCGCGACCGGCTGGACGGCTGCATCGGCTGCGGCTGCCTGTCGCTCGAGGCCTGCGCGCTGTACAATCCGGAAGACCGAGCGGCGCGCGCCGGGCCGGGGCCGCGATTTTTGCTTGGGGATCGGGCGGGGGATTTTGCCTAGCCGTCAGGTCGGTCTGGTCCTCCCCGTCCGCGAAGCGGATGGGGAGGGGACCACCCGAAGGGTGGTGGAGGGGCACTCGGACTCATCAGGCCCCTCCACCGCGTTTCACGCGGTCCCCCTCCCCATCGCCTGCGGCGACGGGGAGGATTAGAATTTGGGTTACACCTTGCGGCTCAGCGCCCGCATCGCGTCGTCGAGACCCTCCAGCGTCAGCGGGTACATGCGCTCGTGCATGAGCTGGCGGATCATCTGGGTGGACTGGCTGTAGCCCCAATATTTCTCCGGCGTCGGGTTGAGCCAGACCGAGCTCGGATAGGTGTCGGTGAGGCGCTTGACCCACACCGCGCCCGCCTCTTCGTTATAATGCTCGACCGAGCCGCCGGGATGGCTGACCTCGTAGGGACTCATCGAGGCGTCGCCGACAAGCACGATCTTCCAGTCGTGGCCGAATTTGTGGAGCACGTCCCAGGTCGGGGTGCGCTCGGCGAAGCGGCGGCGATTGTCCTTCCACAGGCTCTCGTAGGGGCAATTGTGGAAGTAGAAGAATTCGAGATTCTTGAACTCGGTGTGAGCGGCGGAGAACAGCTCCTCGCAGACCTTGACGTGCGGATCCATCGAGCCGCCGACGTCGAGCAGGAGGAGCAATTTCACCGCATTGTGGCGCTCGGGCCGCATCCTGATGTCGAGCCAACCCTTGCGGGCGGTGCCGTCGATCGTCTCGTCGAGGTCGAGCTCTTCGGCCGCGCCTTCGCGGGCGAAGCGCCTCAGGCGCCTCAGCGCGACCTTGATGTTGCGGGTGCCGAGCTCGACCTGGTTGTCGAGGTTCCTGAACTCGCGCTTGTCCCAGACCTTGATCGCGCTCCGGTTGCGGCCGCCTTCCTGGCCGATCCGTATTCCTTCCGGATTGTAGCCATAGGCGCCGAAGGGGGAGGTGCCGCCGGTTCCGATCCACTTGCTTCCGCCCTGGTGCCGTTCCTGCTGCTCCTCGAGCCGCTTCTTCAGCGCCTCCATGATTTCCTCCCAGGACCCCAGCGCCTGGATCTTCGCCATTTCCTCGGGCGAGAGATAGAGCTCGGCGACCTTCTTCAGCCACTCCTCGGGGATGGGAACAGCCTCCGTGCCGTAATCCGCTTCGATCCCCTTGAAGACCTTGCCGAACACCTGGTCGAAGCGGTCGAGAAGCCCCTCGTCCTTCACGAAGGTGGCGCGGGCGAGATAGTAGAATTCCTCCGGGCTGGTCCGGATGATGTCCGAATCCAGTGCCTCCAGAAGCACGAGATGCTCCTTCATCGAGGCTGGGATTCCCGCGGCTCGAAGCTCGTCGACGAAGGAGAAGAACATGGCGAAGGGTGTGTAAGGATTTACGCGCCCTTCGTCACCCCGGCGAAAGCCGGGGTCTCCGGGAGACTCGCCGGGCCTTTCCCGCCCGAGGTCCCGGCTTTCGCCGGGATGACGGGGATGGGCCTTGGTTAACGCCGTTTCAATCTTTCTCCCTTAGCCCTCTCTTCCGAACCACCAACGGGGGCAGCGCGTGGCGAGCCAGTCGATCGAACAATTGGACGGCAATGCGATCAACATCGTCGCGCGCAATTGCGGGGCGCTGGCGATCGAGTGCAGCGACGTGTCCGGCTACGTCTCCGGAGTCTCCGAACGGATCTCTTCCAACCTTCGAACCCTCGATTCGCTGGAGGAAGTGACCAGCCGGCTTCTGCTCGACCAGGCGCGCGTGGCCGAATCGACCGACGAGGCGCGGATCCTCGCCGAGCAGGCGCGCGAGCGCCTGTCGGAGGGGCGGGCCGCGATCGAGGACACGATCGGAATCTTCAGCGGCCTGACCGACCTCGTCGTCCAATTGGGCGAGCGGATGACCGGCTTCGCCGAGGCGATGAGCCGGGTCCAGAACGTCTCGTCGAGCATCGAGCGGATCGCCTACCGAACCAACATGCTCGCCCTCAACGCGACCATCGAGGCGGCGCGGGCGGGGGAGGCGGGGCGGAGCTTCGCCGTCGTCGCCGCCGAGGTAAAGAAGCTCGCCCAGGAAACCAGGACCGCGACCAGCGAGATCACCGGGACCATCGCCTCGCTGACCCGCGAGGCCGAAGCGGTCACTTCCGAGATCGAGAACGGCGTGGACCGAAGCCGCGTCGCCCGTTCGGGCTTCGCCACCATCACGGACACCGTCCGCCAGGTCGCCGAGATCGTCGCTCTGGTCGACCGCCAGACCGACGGCATCGCCCAGTCGACCAGCCACATCCAGCAGAGCGTCGACTCGGTCAAATCGGGCCTGTCGAGCTTCGCCGCCGACGCCCGCGACAACGGCGGGCAATTGCTCCAGGTCCACGGCCGTCTGACCAAGCTCGAGACATTGTCCAACGAGATGCTCGACCGGCTGGCAAGCTCGGGCGTCCGGATCGACGACACGCCCTTCATCGAATTCGCCCAGGCCGGGATGCGCGAGATAAGGGACTCGATCGAGGCCGCGATCGTCGCCGGCGAGGCGACCGAGGACGACGTCTTCGACACGCGCTATACGGCGATGCCGGGGACCAATCCCGTTCAGTACGAAACCCGCTTCTGCGATCTCGCCGACCGGCGGGTGCGCCCGATCCTCGACCGGTTGATGACGCGGGAGCCGCGGCTCATCGCGGCCGCCATCACCGACAACAACGGCTACCTTCCAACCCACATTTCCGAGCGCTCGCGGCCGCAGAGCGACGACCCCGCGTGGAATGCCGAGCATTGCCGCAACCGCCGCAACTTCATCGACGATGTCACCCGCCGAGCGATCGAGAGCGAGAAGGAGGCGATGCTCGCCACTTACTCGATGGACCTCGGCCAGGGCCGTTACCTGCCGGTCAAGAACGTCTTCGTCCCGCTCTACATAAACGGCCGCCGCTGGGGCAATTTCGAGCTAGCCTATCGCGACGAGGCGATGAGGCTCTGACGGCTTAAGCCGTCATCCCGGCGGAGGCCGGGATCCCGGGACGAGAAGTCTCGGCAGGTCTCCCTGGGGTCCCGGCTTTCGGGGCCCCATCAAAGTACTACTTTGATGGGAACCCTCCCGGGATGACGCTGAGGGTCACTGCCCCTCCTTGCCCTGGCCGAGCGCGCCCGGAAGCTCGATTCCGGCGCTTCCGTCGGGCTTGAGGCGGATCCGGGCCCTGATGCCCGTGGGATCGGTGAAAAGCCGGCCGATCTGGGCGAGGCTGGGCAGCCCGTCATAGCTGTCCAGCACCTTCACCTCCGCAATGTCGTGATGGAGCAGGAGATATTTGCGCTCCTTGCCCAGCCGCACGACCTCGAGCACCCCGCCGCTGTCGCTGTAGAGCACGAGCAGGGCCGATTCGCCCGCGAGGCCGGGCCGGCCCTTGCCGGTCGCCTGAAGCACCGCCGTCTTCTGGTTTCCGACCTGCAGCAAGGTCCGGCACCAGTCGCGGCCGATCCGGGCGGGAAGCGCCTTGCCGCCGCCCCGTGCGCCCTTGGCGGCCGGCTCTCCGGCCGCGTCCGCCATCGCGACCGTGGCGGAGTCGCTGCTGCCCTCGACCACCTTCGCGTCCGGGCGATCGGTCGCCGTGCATTCGCCCGCGGCGATCGGCGCCGCCGGGCGCGGCAGCGCCTTGCCCTCGAAGCGCAGCCCGTCGAGCAGGGCCTTCATGACCGCGCCGACCTCGGCGGAGCGCGATTCCGGACCGGTGACCCGAAGCTTCAACATCCAGCGGCCGGCCTTGACGAAGGCCGCCTTCGAAACATTGTCGCCGAGATAATTTTCATAGTCCGCGGTCACGGCCACGCCCGGCTTCCCGGCGGCGGAGCCGAGGCCCGTGCCGAGCGACCGGACCCCCGCCGACCGCGGGTTGCCGCGGATCGCCTGGTCGGTGGCGATCGCCTGAACGCCGGTATGCGCGAAGCTCGGATAATAGACGTAGAGGGTCGCAAAAATCTTCTGGTCGGCGCTTCGATATTTGATCGCGTTGTCGACGCCCTCGCCCTTGCGGCTGAATTCCGTCGTCTCGAAATAATCGGCCCCGGCGGCGCGCCGCGGCACCGACAGCTGCGCCGGCTTGAAGCTCAAGCGTTCGTCCGACACGTTCCAGAAGGCATCGGACGCCGGCGCAACCTGCGCCGCGGCGGGCGCGGCGAGGCCGAGCAACAAGGCCCCAATCAACATCGTCCCACGCATAACCCACTCTCCCCACGAAAGAATATGACGATAGGGCGGTGCGGCAACCGTTCGCAAGGCCGTATTGGGAATTCGGATTTTCGTGTGATCCCGGGGCAGGCCGGGACCGGGGAGGCCCGCCGTGACTTCTCGTCACGGGGTCCCGGCCTTCGCCGGGATGACGATCAGGTCCCCCGCCGGTTCATGAACGCCAGCCGCTCGAACAGCATCACGTCCTGCTCGTTCTTGAGCAGGGCGCCGTGGAGCGGGGGGATGGCCTTGGACGGGTCGCGCGATTGAAGCACCTCGAGCGGCATGTCCTCGTGAAGCAGGAGCTTGAGCCAGTCGATCAGCTCGCTGGTCGACGGCTTCTTCTTGAGGCCCGGCACCTCGCGGACCTGGTAGAATATGTCCATCGCCTTTGAGACCAGCATCTTCTGGATGCCCGGGAAGTGAACGTCGATGATGGCCTGCATCGTCTCCCGGTCGGGGAATTTGATATAGTGGAAGAAGCAGCGGCGCAGGAAGGCGTCGGGCAGCTCCTTCTCGTTGTTGGAGGTGATGACGACGATCGGCCGCTCCTTGGCCGCGACCGTCTCCCTGGTCTCGTAGACGTGGAACTCCATCCGGTCGAGCTCCTGGAGGAGATCGTTGGGGAATTCGATGTCGGCCTTGTCGATCTCGTCGATGAGCAGGACCGGCAGCTTCGGGCTGGTAAAGGCCTCCCACAATTTGCCGCGGCGGATGTAGTTGGAGATTTCGTGGACCCGGGGGTCGCCGAGCTGGCCGTCGCGGAGCCGGGCCACCGCGTCATATTCGTAGAGGCCCTGATGCGCCTTGGTCGTCGACTTGACGTGCCATTCGATCAGCGGAGCGTCCAGGGCGGCGGCGATCTCATGGGCGAGGACGGTCTTGCCGGTGCCGGGCTCGCCCTTGACGAGCAAGGGGCGCCGGAGAGTGACTGCGGCGTTGACCGCGACCTTGAGGTCGTCGGTGGCGACATAGCTTTGGGTGCCCTGGAAGCGCATGGCGGCGGGATAGGGGAGGGGGGGATGGAGGGCAAGGGGAGGGGGCGTGAGTGAGAGCACGTCATCCCGGCGAAAGCCGGGACCTCGGGGAGACCCGCCCAGACTTCTTGTCCTGAGGTCCCGGCTTCCGCCGGGATGACGGTTATACCGTCCCCCGCGCCTGCCGCCGAGCCTCGAGCAGGTCCCAGAGCCCATGATGCTGGACCAGGATCTGCTGGGCCCCGAAAAGGAGCGCGCGCCGGACCGCGGCCGAGGCGCCGTAATCGTCGGCGAGCCGGACGACGGCATCGCGGTCCGCCGCCGGATAGGCCGGCGAGTCGACCCCGAAGCGGGCCGCCGCCGAGTCGAGGCAATTGCGGATCGCCGCCCAGTCGAGCACCATCGCCATGGCCGCTCCGAGGGCGCAGCCGCGCCGTTCGGAAAGAGCGAGCGTCTCCATCGCATGGCGCTGGCCGAGCACGGCGGCGTCCGTCCCGCCAGCGCCCGGAGTGCTCGGCACCGGACCCGCGGCGACGGCGAGCCGGGCGAGATAGGCGCGCTCGCCGGCGAAGGCGTAGGTCGCGTCTGTCAGCCACGCCCGTGCGTCGGGCTCCACCACCCGGGCCGCGCTATGGTCGATCAGCCCGGGATAACGGCCGTGGAGGACGCACAGATAATGGATGAGGTCCGCGAGGTCGCGGCCGGCGGTCGGCGACCTCCGCAGCTCGGCGTTCGTCGCATAGGGATGGGCGGCGCTGCCATGCTCGGCGAGTCGCTCCAGCAGCAGCGCGCCCGTCTGTGGGCCGCCGGCAGTCTCAACCGATGCTGAAGCCATTTGGCCCTCCCGAGGCGGTTCCCGAACCGCCCTAAAAGGCTCACCTATATCAATGCCGTAAAAACCCGGTTTACGGCCCGTTAGGGCGGCGGAAAGGCTGTTTCATTTCCCCGTCGTCCCAGCGACGGCGCAGCTGGCGCGGTCCGCGTTCAGGCCGCCAGCGCCATTTCGGGTTGGGCCTGCGCGGCCTCGGGCTCCGCCGCCGCCCTGTCGTCGATCGCTGCCTGTGGCCGCGGGACCGGGGCGACGAAGCGGGTGAAGGCGACCAGCGCCCCGAGCCCGGCATAGATGGCGACCGCCGCCACGGGATTGAAGAACAGGCCGATCGCGAACGCGATCCTGAGGAAGACGGGGCTGAACCCCAGATCTTCGCCGAGCGCCTCGCAGACGCCAAAGAAAGTGTGGTCGCGGGCGAAAACTGATGGCTGGGCGGTCTGCATCACGGGCTCCTTGGCGTAGATGCAGGTCCTTGAGCATAAGCCGTGCCAATCTGAGATAATCCGGCTTTCACAAGGGGTTAGCTGAAGATCGACCGCGCCGCACGGAACGTGCGCGCGCAACCGCTCGCCAAAAGTTGGTAAAAACCGCCAAGCCGGCGCACCTCGGCGGGCACGCCGAGATTCAGCCATAACGGACCGATCGGCGGCTTCGCGCTTCTGGCGGGCCGCGGGATTTGATAGTCACGCCGGTCGGTTCAGGTGCCCCCGCCGGTTGATTTGGCTTCCTCCGGCGGGGGCGGGGGCCGGAGCGTGCGAGCACTGCCTCCGGCCCCCATCTTTGATCCGATTGCGGATGATCTTACATCCATTATGCCGCCGGGCAGGTCAATCGCCACGGCGTTTCGCAGTCGCGATGCTTCGGCGTGGGCCGCGTCGAGCGCGGCCCGCCGCTATTTCGAGCCTCTGCCGAACGTGTAGGTCAGGGCCAGCCCGCCGGAGAACTGATCGCGCGATCCGAACCCGCGCACCACCGGCGAATCCGCAGCATCCCCCACCAGCCGGTCGTATTTGGCGTAGCTGTAGAGGCCGAAGCGCTTCGAGAGCTGGGTGAGGAAGCCGGCGGTGGCTCCAACCGCCTGGATCCCGCCGCCCGGATTGTAAGCGGCGAGGCCGGTGCGGACGGATTCGGCCGCGGTCACTCCGAAATAGGCGCGGTGATAGCGGGCGTCCGACCATGTCAGCCTAGGGCCCACCGAGAACAACCAGTCGTCGCCGTCGCGGGCGACGAAATCGACGCCCGCCTGGCCGGTCCAGCCGTCATGTCCGCCCAGGCCCCTGCGTCCTTCGACCCGGAAGCGGAATTTCGGGCTGAACTCATATTCGACGAAGGCGCCCGCCTCGAAGGTGAAGGGCACCTTGTCGAGATCGGCCCCGACGTCCTTCGCGGTCCGGCTTCCCTCAAAGTTCAGGGCCGGGCCGATCTCCAGGCCGCCCGTCTTGATCAGCGAGGGGCCGAAGCTTTCGTCGGGCGCCTCGAAATCGAAGGGCTTGGAGCCGCGGGTGATCGACACGTCGACGAGCGGACGGAGACTGTGGTCGTCGGCGCCCGGATAGCTCGGAACGGCCTGGGCCCCGACGCCGACCCTGATCCGCCGAGGCTCCTTCTTCTCCGCTTCTTCTCCCTCCTGGGCGGCGGCGGGAGCGCTCCAGCCTGCGAGCAGGAAGGGCAGGGCGGCGGCCGCCAGGACCGTTTTTTTCATGCAGCGCCGGGCGGTGGCCGGTTCCCGTTCTTGAAACACCCCTGTTCTCCTTCGCGAATCGCCGGTTCGACCGGTACTAACTCTTTCGAACGACACCAGACCGTCTTTCGTCAAGCGGTCCTAGTCCACCCGCGTGCAGTATTGAAGCGCTCTGCGCGCTACGAGGGTCACTCCGCCGGGCTCCCGCCTGGGCGCGCTCTCCATCCCCGAGGGAGGATCTGCGTCAGCTCTTGAGTCGATATCCGGTCCTGAAAATCCACGCCACGACCGCGAGGCAGACCAGCAAAAAGCCCAGGGTCGCCGCGAGGCTGATCCCGACGGGGACGTCGCCGACTCCGTAGAAGCTCCAGCGGAAGCCGCTGATCAGGTAGACGATGGGGTTGAAGAGGGTGGCGGTGCGCCACGGCTCGGGCAGCATGTCGACCGAGTAGAAGGCCCCGCCGAGGAAGGTCAACGGCGTCACGATCAGCATCGGAACGAACTGGATCTGCTCGAAATTCTTGCCCCAGATGCCGATGATGAATCCGAACAGGCTGAAGGTGGTCGCGATCAGCACCAGGAAGCCGATCATCCAAAGCGGATGGAGGATCTGCAGTGGAACGAAGAAGGCCGCGGTGGCGAGGATGACGAGGCCCAATGCCACCGATTTGGTCGCGGCCGCCCCGACGTAGCCCAGCACGATCTCCAGCGGCGAGATCGGCGCCGACAATATCTCGTAGATGGTGCCGGTGAACTTGGGGAAGAAAATCCCGAACGAGGCGTTGAAGATGCTCTGGGTGAACAGCGAAAGCATGATCAGACCGGGCACGATGAAGGCGCCGTAGGGCACGTCCTGGACCTCGGTCATGCGCGAGCCGATCGCCGCTCCGAACACGACGAAGTAGAGCGAGGTGGTGATCACCGGAGTGACCAGGCTCTGCCACAGCGTGCGGAGCGCCCGCGCCATCTCGAAACGGTAGATCGCCCAGACGCCGTGGCGGTTGAATCCGGAAGCGCTCATGCGCGCGGCTCGTGGACGAGGCTGACGAAGATGTCCTCCAGCGAGCTCTGCCTTGTGTTGAGGTCCTTGAAGGCGATTCCGATGTCCCGCATCCGGCCGAGCAGGGAGGGAATGCCCGTCCGCTCGGCGGTCCCGTCGAACACGTAGAGAAGCTCATGGCCGTCGGAGCGAAGCTCGAGCCCCCATTCCGCCAGCCCGGCCGGCACCGCTTCGAGCGGCTCGGCGAGCTGGAGGGTGAGCTCCTTCTTGCCGAGCTTCTTCATCAGCTCGGCCTTGCCCTCGACCAGGATCAGCTCGCCCTTAGAGATGACCCCGACACGGTCGGCCATCTCCTCGGCTTCCTCGATATAATGGGTGGTGAGGATGATGGTCACTCCGGTGTCGCGCAGGCGCCTGACCAGCGCCCACATGTCGCGCCTCAGCTCGACGTCGACTCCCGCGGTGGGCTCGTCGAGGAACAGGATGTCGGGCTCGTGGCTGAGCGCCTTGGCGATCATCACCCGGCGCTTCATTCCGCCCGACAGCTCCATGATCTTGGACTTGCGCTTGTCCCACAGCGACAGGTCCTTGAGCACCTTCTCGATATGGGCCGGGCTTGGCGGCTTGCCGAAGAGTCCGCGGCTGAAGCTGACCGTGGACAGGACGCTCTCGAAGGCGTCGGTGTGCAGCTCCTGAGGCACCAGGCCGATCCTGGTGCGCGCGGCGCGATAGTCGCGGACGATGTCGTGCCCGTCGACCTCGACCTCGCCCTCGGTGGCGGTGACGATCCCGCACACGACGCTGATCATCGTCGTCTTGCCAGCGCCGTTCGGCCCGAGCAGCGCGAAGATCTCGCCCCTGGCGATGTCGAGGCTGACGCCCTTCAGCGCCTCGTGCCCGCCGGCGTAGCGCTTCGACAGGTTGCGGATGGAGACGACCGGTGGGGCAGGGGCGTCAGGCATCAGGCTGAACCTGACGGGGATGGACCGCTTGCCTTCTCATTGGACGGGCGGCACCGGCGGCTCTTCCTTGCCGGGCTCGAGCTGCATTCCGTGCTTCATCAGCATCGGTATGTTGGCGATCGCGAACAGGAAGGTGGCGGGGAGGAAGCCCCAGAGCTTGAAGCCGATCCAGAAGCTCGTGCTGCTGTTGCGCCACACCGCCTCGTTGACCACCGCCATGACGATGAAGAAGACCGCCCAGTTGCGGGTGAGGAGCTTCCAGCCCTTTTCGGACAGCCCGGGATAGGCGGATCCGAGCACCATCTTGAGAAGGTTGCGCCCCGTCGCCAGGCCGAAGGCGAGGAGACTCGCGATCAGCACGTAATAGACGGTCGGCTTCATCTTGATGAAGGTGTCGTTGTGGAGCCAGATCGTGATCCCGCCCAGGATCACCACCATGATCCCCGAGAACCACAGCATCGGCGAGATGTGGCGGTAGCGAAGGTAGGAGATCATCATCGCGACGATCATCGCCGCCATGAAGGCGCCGGTCGCGTAGAAGATCTTGAACACGTCCGGCACCGGCGCGAAGAAGTTGACCAGGAAGAAGACGAGCAGGGGCCCGAGGTCGATCATCAGCCGGGCACCGACCGTCGGTTCTTTCTTTTCCAACTCCACTGCCACGCTCACTCTCTTCCCAGCCCGGCGATCGCCCGCGCCGTCTCGCGCGCGTCGAACGGCCGCAGGTCGTTAATGCCTTCGCCGATGCCGATCGCGTGGATCGGAAGCCCGAACTTCTCGGCGGCCGCCACCAATACGCCGCCGCGCGCCGTCCCGTCCAATTTGGTCATGACGAGGCCGGTGACTCCCGCGACTTCCCTGAACACCTCGATCTGGCTCAAGGCGTTCTGCCCGGTCGTCGCGTCGAGCACCAGCACGACGTTGTGCGGCGCCTCCGGGTTCAGTCGGCCGAGCACCCGCCGGATCTTGGCGAGCTCGTCCATCAGCACCTTCTTGTTCTGGAGCCGCCCGGCCGTGTCGACGATCAATGTGTCGATGCCCTCGGCGGTGCCCTTCTTGACCCCGTCGAAGACGATCGCCGAGCTGTCGCCGCCTTCGGGCCCGGCGATCACCGGCACCCCGATCCGCTCCGCCCAGATCTTCAACTGCTCGATCGCCGCGGCCCGGAAGGTGTCGCCGGCGGCGAACAGCACTCCATAATCCTGCTCCAGCAGCAGATGGCCGAGCTTGGCTATGGTGGTGGTCTTGCCCGAGCCGTTGACCCCGACGACGAGGATCACCTGGGGCCGGGGGAAAGCGTCGATCTGGAGCGGCACCGCCACCGGGGCGAGGATCTTCTCCACCTCCTCGGCCATGATCTCGCGCACCGCATATTCGGAAAGGCCCCGCTCGAACCTTTCGCCGGCGAGGCGCGAGCGGATCTTCGCCGCGGTCGTCGGACCGAGGTCCGACGCGATCAGCGCCTCCTCGATCTCGTCGAGGGTCGACTCGTCCAGCGCCGCCTTGGTGAACAGGCCTGTGAGGTTGTCGCCCAGCCGCTCCGAGGTCTTGCGGAATCCGGACTGCAGCCGGTCGAGCCACGTCGCCTCGCTCATTCCGGCACTCCGACGAGTGCGTCGTTCTCGATGTGGGTGATGAGGACGTGGACTATTTCGCCGTCATTCCCGCGAAAGCGGGAATCCCGCTTCTTCTCATCTGGCGCGGGTTCGAACGAAGAAGCGGGACCCCCGCTTCCGTGGGGGTGACGGAGGTGGACCGGGGCGAAATTCTCCGCATGGCCACGTCCGTCCTTCTCCATCAGCACCCGCTGAGTCGTCCCGATCATGCCCTCCAGCCACGCCGCCCGGCGCCGCGCGCACGCCTCCCGAAGCCGCAGCGCCCGTTCCTTCACCACGGCGGGCGGCACGAGCGGCATCCGGGCCGCCGGAGTGCCCTTCTTCGGCGAGAAGGGGAAGATGTGCCCCATGACGATGTCGCATTCGTCGATGAGCCTGAGGCTGTTCTCGTGCATCGCCTCGGTCTCGGTCGGGAAGCCGGCGATGAGGTCGGCGCCGATCGCGATCGCAGGCCGGGCCGACTTGAGCCGGGCGACCGTGTCGACGGCCTGAGCTCGGCTGTGGCGTCGCTTCATTCGCTTCAGGACCATGTCGTCGCCGGCCTGGAAGCTCATGTGGAGGTGCGGCATGAAGCGCGGCTCGTGGGCGATGATCTCCTCCAGCCTTTCATCTATCTCGATGCAGTCGAGCGACGACAGCCTG